>DAORHS010000400.1:0-4934 GCA_035438165.1 Prosthecobacter sp. | reverse complement strand
TTTAACACAGACGCGCCAAGCAGAATGACCAGACCAAGCACCATCCCGAGCACTCCGAGCCACTTCCGAGGCCGTGAAGGCGATGCCGGTGGAGCTTCCATCACTATCTTCGCTGGCGGCGCGGCCACGGCTTCGGCCAGTTGCGTGCGAAACTCCGCCGCCGTGGCAAATCGCAGCTCAGGCCGTGTTTCCAGCGCCCTCAGCACGACTTCATCGAGCCGCACATCGATCTGCACGCGCTTCGATGGCGGCTCCAGCTTGTCTTTTGGCAGTTCGCCTGTCAGCAGCTCATACAGCACCACACCGAGCGAATAAATGTCCGCGCGATGATCCACATGGCGCGGATCGTTCTGCTGTTCCGGTGCGGCATAGATCGGCGTGCCGAAGGGCTGCGACAGCGACTCCCCGCCATCTTCACTGACGGCGCCGATCATCTTCGCGATGCCAAAGTCCGCGATCTTCACGCGTCCGTCCTTGTCCATCAGCAGGTTCTCCGGCTTGATGTCACGATGCACGATGCCGTGCTCGTGGGCGTATTGCAGCGCCTCACAAACCGGTGGCACGATGGCCAGCGCCTGCTCCGGCGTAAAGCGGCCCGCTGTCATCGCCTGCCGCAGATTCACCCCATCCACAAACTCCATCAGCAGGAAGTAGAAGCCGCCCGCCTGCCCAAAGTCGTGAATCGTGACGATATGCGGATGATTCAGCGCCGCGAGCGCCTGCGCCTCCTTTTCAAACCGTGTGGCAAATTTCGCATCGTCCGCGCGCTCCGGCGCGAGCAGCTTCAACGCCACGAGGCGGTTCAGTGACTTCTGCCGTGCTTTATAGACCACGCCCATGCCGCCTCGGCCCAGGCATTCGAGGATTTCGAGCTGCGGGAAGTGCGGGGCCAGTTCCTCTGGCTTTAAGGGCGTTTGCGTGGTGACCGGCGTGGCATCGGGCGGCATCGTTTCGGTGGCGAAGTTTAACGCGGCGAGACAACGCGGGCATAAACCTTGCGGCGCATCACTCGGCAGCTCGCGGCCGCATTTGGGGCATTGGGTGGATTCGGAATTCATCGCTTCCACGGGTAGTTCAGGGATTTCGTGGGCCTGTTACAAGCGATTTTCCATCAAACTCCGCCCAGCACCGCCACGATGTGCCGCATCTCCGTTTCCACGTCCTCACCTTCCGCCAACGTCGCGGCGATGTTTGCGCGAAACAGCTCGCGGAAGCGCTTTCGCAGCCGATGCACCGCCACACGCGCCGCGCCTTCACTGGAGCCGGTTTTTGCCGATAGTTCCGCATACGAGATGCTCCCTCGATCCAGCGTGAGGCAGTGTTTCAGCGCCTGAAAATCGTCTGCTTTGCCTGCGGCGGCGAATTCAGCCTCCAAAGCCGCCAACGCTTGCTCCAGTAGCGTCATCGCCCAACGTCGCTCAAACATCGCATCCGGCGCGAGTTCCGGCTCGCAGGCAAACCGGCGTTCCGCGTCCTCCGCATCCAGCGGCACATGCGTGATGTGCCCGCCACGCTTCTGCGAGGCATTTTTGTGCCACTCGTTGATGAGGAAGCGCTTCATCGCCACGAGCAGGAAGGTGCGAAAGCGGCCGTGCTCAGGCCCGGCGGCCCGCAGCCAGTCCTTTTCCAGCAATCGAGCAAAAAACTCCTGCGTCAGATCCTGCGCATCATGCGCCGTGTGCCCATCACGCCGCACATATGCGTAGAGCGGATACCAGTAGGCGCGGCACAGCGTCTCCATCGCCTGCTGCGAGTCCTCGTGCTTCGCCGCCAGCACGATCGACCAGCGCGTGGTCACGAAAAGCGGTGAATGAGGCTCGTTGGCAGGCATGATTGGCGGCGTTTCTTCAAGAAACACGGCCAGTTGTTACACGAAATCACGCCAACTGCCACGGTCCGCGCATCGGACGTGTCAGCATGGCGGCGGCTTCGGCGTCGTCGATGATCTGCTCCTTGGCCGGATCCCAACGCAGTTTGTCGCGATGCAGACGCAGGCCGATGTTCGCCAGATGCGCGATGGTGATGCTGCGGTGCGCATACTCGATGGGCGCGGCGGGTTTCACGCCGGACTGGATGGCGTCGATGAAGTTGCGGAAGTGGTCCTTGCTCTCGTAGAGGCGCTTGTCGCCTTCACCGAGTGGTTTGCGCAGCGAATCGGGCGTGATTTGAAGTTTGCCGCGATTGCAGAGGATCGTGCCGAGTTCGCCCTCGAAGGAAATGCCGGCACCGAAGTCCTGCTTGTCCATGACGCGGACGGTGGTGCCGTTGGCATAGCGGTAGGCGAAGGAGAACTTCGGCGCGGTGTTGTAGAGGCTGCCGGGAGCGGGCCATTCGGCCTTGAGGTCGAAGAACTCCACCGGGCCGCTTTCATCCTGGCCGAGCGCCCATTGCACGATGTCGAGGTGATGTGCGCCGAAGTCGGTGATGTTGCCGCCGGAGTAATCGTAGAACCAGCGCCAGTTCGAGTGCAGCCGCGCCGGGCAAAACGGCGCTTCGGGTGCGGGGCCGAGCCACATTTCATAATTCAGTCCCTCTGGCACGGGTGCTGGTTCCGTTTGCGAAGCGCAGCCGTTGTTGTCGCGGTTGTCACTGGCGAGACCGACGCGGATTTGCTTCAGCTTGCCGATCTTGCCGTTGCGGACGTATTCGGAGGCCATGCGGAAGTGAATGTCGCTGCGCTGCTGGCTGCCCGTCTGCCATACCACGCCGCTTTGGCGCACGACATCGCTCATGAAGCGACCCTGCGCGATGGTGAGGCTCAGCGGCTTCTCGCAGTAGATGTGTTTCTTCGCCCGTGCGGCCGCGACGGCCTGCAAGGCATGCCAGTGATCCGGCGTGGCGATTTGCACGGCATCGACATCGCTCCGAGCCAGCACCTCGCGGAAATCCTCATGCGTGGCGCACCCTTTCGTGCTGTAGGTCGTGTCCACCAGCCGCCGCGCAGGTTCACGGCCCAGTGTTCCGGCCTTTTTGATGATGCCCTTATTGTAGCGGTCCGATTCGCGCTCCACATCGCACACGGCGATGACCTGCACGCGCTCATCCTGGAGGAAATTCTTCACCACGTCCGTCCCACGACCGCCGCAGCCGATGAGCGCCAGTGTGGTGCGATTTGAGGGTGCCACCGCGCCGTCTTTGCCGAGAACAGACGACGGGATGATCGTGGGGAAACCGAGCGCCGCGCCTGCGGCGGAGCATTGCTGGAGGAAACGGCGGCGGGATGTGGTGGCTGAGGCGTTCATTGCGGGCATGGAAACGCTTCCACTCGTGATGATGCTTCAACGAGCTGATCACCGTCGCCTCATCCCAAAATCATTCTTGACGGCTTATGGTGGAAACAACTAGCCTGAGCGCGTCAATCAAACCAACGCGCTAAACATGAAAACACACGCCCTTACCATTTTGTGCCTGATTGCCATCTGCAATCTGAACAGCGAGGCACGCGAGTTCATCGACTTGCAAGGAAGAAAGCTGGACGCCGAGCTTGTCGCCGTGTCCGGCGGACAAGCCGCGCTCAAGCGCACGGCCGATGGCCGGATGTTCAATGTGCCTGTGGCCACTTTTTCAGCGGAGGACCAGAAGTTCATGAACGAGTTCGCCGCGGCGAACATCAAGTATGTCTTTGATGTGAGCTACACCAAGAAAAAGCTGGAAACGATGAAGCGGCGAGCCAACGACGAGCTGCTCACGACGGAGCGGTGGTCTTACAAGGTTGAGCTGCGCAACAAGCAGCCGGTGGAGATCAGAAATCTGCGGGTGGACTACTGGCTTTTCCGCAAGGAGGACGAGGGGCGGGGTCTGGGAGCCGCACGAGTGGCGACTTCCGGCTCCTACAAGCTGGAGTCGGTCAAAGGCTCAGCCATTCATGCCTTTGACACCCTTCCGATAGATCTGAACAAGCGGCAGTTGGAGGGGAATTTCATCTATATCGACGGCACCCGGCCGCGTTCTGCGGATGCGATGGGCGGCATTGTGCTGCGCATCTTCGACCCGAATGACAAGGAGGTTTTCAAGTACACCACCGATGAGGGCCTGATGGCCGCCGCCGCTGGCAAGCCCAAGGCCGCAGCGAGCACAAGTCCGGGCGCCAAATAGCCGTTTGACCTTTCCAGCCGCATCCGCTGTTATGCCGCGCCGGGCCTCACCGCCCGGCGCTTTCTTTTGCACTCCGCCAAACGAGCTGCCAGCCGTCTGAACCAACCGCCCACCACTCGTGCGCGGGGGGATGCTCTCGGACTGGTCGATTTGGTCTTGTCGAAAAAGGAGTTCAAGACACGCGTGATCCTCGATCATGTGGCTCCGCAGGCCTTTGGCTTCGCGGCGGCGCTGCTGGTGCGCCGCACGGAGAAGGCGAAGCGCCGCGTGTGGCTGCTCTGCCCGGATGTCAAAACGCAGGACCATGTGCATGCCGAGCTGGGCGTGTGGCAGTGCCCGGCGCTTTATTTTCCGCGTCTGGGCCAGCTCATGGATGGAGCGCTGGCTGATCCTGAGCTGCTGGCGGAACGCACGGCAGTGCTCAGTCGCATGCTGGAGGGAGATTCACCGGTCATGGTGCTCTGCGCGGACAGTCTCGACGAGCCAGCGCCGGATCTCGCGGAGATCACCGATCAGAAACGCATGCTGAAGGTCGGTGAGAAGCTCGATGTTGAAGTGTTGCTCAAAGAACTCAGCGAAGCGGGTTACGAGCGCGTGCCCGTCGTCACGGAGCGCGGCCAGTTCGCGCGGCGTGGTGGCATCGTGGACTTTTTCTCGTGGCAGGCCGAGGAACCGCTGCGTTTGGAGTTTTTCGACGACGAGCTGGAGTCGATCCGCGCCTTCGATCTGCACAATCAATCGTCGATTCGCCGTCTCGACAGCGCAGGGGTGATCCTGCGCATGAATGATGGAGCGGAGGACACCGGCACGCTGCGTCAGCATTTTCAGAAAGACGATTT
>DAORHS010000399.1:0-4935 GCA_035438165.1 Prosthecobacter sp. | reverse complement strand
ATCAAGGCGCGCAAAGGTTTCCACAACGAGGTGGCGGATCATGCGCAGCGGCATGGTATCGAGACATTGCTCGTCGATGGCGAGTTTCGTGAGACATTGGGCTTTCAACGGCTGGAACGCTTCAAGGAACACAACATTGATGCGGTGATCGCGAAGGTCACCAAGGCCGATTCGGATGAGAAATTGCGTCCGCTGGTCGAAGCAGCGATTAAAATGGGCAAGGGCACGATCAAGCTGCGTTTGGCGGACAAATCGATTTCGGTGCTGAGCACGGAGATGAGTTGTCCTTCGTGCGGTTTGTCGTTTGAGGAGCTCGATCCGCGTTTGTTCAGCTTCAACAGCCCGCATGGCTGGTGCAAAGACTGTCGTGGCTTTGGAGTCGTCGGACGCAAACTCGATCTGAGTGATCGTCAGCCCGATCTGTCGGTGCTGGAGGCCGAGATGGAGGAAGAACGCCGTTTCAACAGCGAGGACGAGGAAGACGCGCCACACCAGACCTGCACAAGCTGTCACGGCAGCCGCATCAATGAGATCGGCCGCGCGGTGCAGCTTCAAGGCAGCACGATTCAAGACTTCACCTCGCTCACGGCGGGCGATGCGGGCAAGCTGATGGGCAAACTGAAGTTTGCGGGCACCGAGGCGATCATCGCACGCGATATCGTGAAGGAGATCGAACAGCGGCTCAAATTCATGCAAGAGGTGGGCCTGGGCTATCTTCAGCTCAATCGCAGCGCGGACACGCTCAGCGGCGGTGAGGCGCAACGCATTCGTTTGTCCGCACAGCTCGGCAGCAATCTGCGCGGCGTGTTGTATGTGCTCGATGAGCCGACCATCGGCCTGCATCCACGCGACAATGAGAAGCTGCTCGACACGCTCTCCGCACTGCGGGACAAGGGCAACTCGCTCCTCGTCGTCGAGCACGATGACGAAACGATGCGGCGTGCGGACACGATTCTCGATCTGGGGCCAGGCGCGGGCAAATTCGGCGGCGAAGTCATCGCGCAAGGCACGCTGGCGCATCTGCTGAAGAACAGGAAGAGCGTGACGGGCCAGAGCCTGAACAAGCCGCTCAAACATCCCTCACGCGGCGAGAGACGGGCCTTGCCAGCGCTCAAATCGAAGGACGGCTGGCTGCGCGTGACCGGCGCGACGGCGAACAATCTGAAAAATGTCGATGTCGCGATTCCGCTCGGCCGCTTGACCGTGCTCACCGGCGTGAGCGGCAGCGGCAAGAGTTCGCTGATGCATGGGGCGCTGTCGCCAGCGGTGCGCGAGAAGATCAGCAAGTCGAAGGCGAAGATCGTTCACGCTTGGAAGAGCATCTCTGGCTTTGAGAATTTGCAGACGGTGCATGAGGTGGATCAATCACCAATTGGGAAGACCAGCCGCTCATGCCCGGCGACGTATGTGGGCATCTGGGATGACATTCGGAAGCTCTTCGCGCAGGTGCCGCTCGCCCGAACCCGTGGCTACTCGTCGGGCCGTTTCTCCTTCAACACCGAAGGCGGACGCTGCGAAACCTGCGGCGGCAATGGCGAGATCAAAGTCGAGATGGCCTTCCTCCCAACGACGCGCGTGCATTGCGAGACCTGCAACGGCCTGCGCTTCAACGCCGCGACGCTCGAAGTCGAGTACAACGGCAAACACATCGGCGAAGTGCTGCGCATGAGCATTACCGAGGCCGCGGAGTTCTTCGCGCCCGTGCAGAAGATCGCGCGCCCGCTCAAACTGCTCGCTGACACCGGCCTGGGCTATCTCCAGCTTGGCCAGCCCAGCCCCACGCTCAGCGGCGGCGAGGCGCAGCGCATCAAGCTCGTCACCGAACTGCGCAGCGGAGACGGCCGCACGATCAAAGAGCAGCTCAAAGGCATCAAAGTCGCCGGGAAGCGCAATCTCTACCTCATCGAGGAGCCAACCATCGGCCTGCACATCCAGGACGTCGCCAAACTCATCGACGTGCTCCACCGCCTCGTCGATGAAGGCCACACCGTCGTCGTCATCGAGCATCACCCTGATGTCTATGCCGAAGCCGACTACCTCATCGACATCGGCCCCGAGGCCGGGTCCGAAGGCGGCCGCGTCGTCGCCGCAGGAACGCCCGAGCAGGTGAAGAAGTGCAAGGAGAGCCGGACGGCGCGGTTTTTGTGACGGCTCTTGATTCACAACTGCCGATCTGAATAATGCCGGGCATGAAAGTTATTCTTCTCGCCCTCACTTTCTTGATTCTTCCGGCTCAAGCGACTTCGCTTGGCCTGCTGATCGTCAAGATGCCGATTTATCTGCATGGATCAGATGCTGATACGCAAATTCAGATTTTGGATGTTCCCGTGATGAATGCATCGGACTCAAATGAGGCAATCTACGGAGCAATTTGCCACTCTTTCATTCCACCCAACACTTCAAGTAGGAGCACAGCTCCTGACATCAATATTGCTTCGCAGTACGGCATTGGTGTGTCATTCGAAGATGCTCAGGTGAAAGATATTTTTCATGTGACCATCACAATCGATGCCTCGTCGGCGAAAAAGCCTGAGGGTTATCCTTTTACCATTGAACAGGTAACGGATGCCGTGATGACCTGCGTCAAGATGATGACTCCCACGGTGCCGGAGGACGAACGGAAAACCACCATCAAGGTGTTGCCAGCCAAGAAATGAAGCTGCTCTAAGGAATACGTCAGCTTGATCTCCTCTCATCAAACGACTATCTTCCGCCATGCCTGCTCAGACCATGCCGCATATCTGGCGAGACGCCTCGAACGAGGCGTGGATTGATGATACCGGCTACAAGGTGGTGATGATCGCTGGTGAGCATCTGGCGCATGGCTGGAGTGCCGAGGCGCTGCATGAGAATCATCCGGACCTCAGTCTGGCGCAGATTCATGCGGCTCTAGCGTGGTTCTATGATCATCTGGAAGAGATGGAGAGCCAGATTCAGGCAGGACAGAACAAGGCGGAATCCATTTTGGAAACCTGGGGCGACAATGCGGTCCAACAACGTCTGAGCAGGCTCAAAGCGCAGCGTGTGTCGTGAGCCACGCGCTTTACACCGATGTGCATGTGCCGCTCGCCATCACACGGGCGCTGCGGCGGAAGGGATTCGATGTGCTGACGGCTCAGCAAGATGGAACGACCACGCTGGCCGATGATTTGCTGCTGGATCGAGCTGGAGAGCTGAAGCGAATGCTGTTCACGCAGGATCAGGATTTTCTGGAGGAGACCGCACGACGACTGCGTGAAGGCAGGAGTTTCATGACGGTGATTTTTGCACGGCAGTTTGTTTCCATCGGAACCTGTGTCCAGGATCTTGAACTGATCCTGCAATCGCTGGATGATGCGGAGGCACGAGGGCAACTGCTGCATTTGCCGCTGTAACCCATGGGGCAGCTTGCATTCCCCCAGCTCCCACCTTTGGTGCGCGCCTTAACTTTGAACTGAAAGACACATCATGGGCGCACAATGGAAACAGAAATGGCGGGAAATGGCCGCGGACCAGAAGGGGAAGATCACGGGGAAGCTGGTGCGGGAAATCCAGGTAGCGGCGAAGCTGGGCGGGCCGCATCCTGAATACAATGCACGGCTGTCGGCGGCGGTGGCGGTCGCGAAGAAGCAGAGCGTGACACGGGAGACGATCGAGCGGGCGATTGCAAAGGGCTCGGGCACCGGCCCGGATGCGGTGCAGTATGAGACGACGACGTATGAGGGCTTCACGCCGCACCGGGTGCCGGTGATCGTGGAATGCCTGACGGACAACAACAACCGCACGTCCTCGGACATCAAGGTGCTGTTCCGCGCGGGCAGCATGGGCAAGGTGATGTGGATGTTCGACCATTGCGGCCTGATCGAGGCGCATCATGCGGACAAGACGCTGGATATTGAAGTGGCGGCACTGGAGGCCGAGGCGGAAAACGTGGAACCGATGGAGGTCGAGGATGAGGAGGCGGCGGGACACATTGGCGCGCGGTTTTTTACGCAGACAACAACGCTGGATGCGGTGACGAAGGCGCTCAAAGCGGCGGGGTGGCAGGTGACGACCTCGGAGATGAGCTACCAGCCGAAGGAGTACCCGGAGCTGACGGATGAGCAGCGTGAGGAGGTGACGAACTTTTTGCAAACGCTGGATGCGCATGATGATGTGCACCGGGTGTATGCGGCGCTCAAATAATGACGAAACCAGAATGGCGAATGACGAATGAATGTCGAAGCTCGAATGACGAGGGTGATGCCCCGATCATGAGGCGTGTAGTTCGTGCTTTATCATTGGGATTTCATTCCTCATTCCTCATTCGGATTTCGTCATTGTTCCTGGTCTTGGCGGCACCACTGCTCTGTGGTTGCAAGAAGAAGGCTGTCACGAAAGCGAAGACCGAAGCGCCCGTCGTGGTGAAGCCGACGTTGATGACGGAGGCGGCGCGGATGGGGATGGCCGGACGGATTGCTGGCGATGTGGAGTTTTGCGTGAGCAGCGTGCAGTTGAAGAAGCACGCGGAGGCGCTGAAGGCATCGCACTGGTGGGGCCAGACGATGGCGTTTGTGGATGACAAGGCGCCGACGCCTGAAACAACCCACAATGTGGTGGTGGACGAGGCGTTTCTGGCCTTCGGCAAGGAGAGTGTGAAGAGCCTCGTGCAGTTGCGGCAACTGAACGATCTCTACAACGAGACGGCTTATCGCGGCATGATGAGCGGCGGCGTGCTGGCGGGCCTGGGCACGAGTTTTGACGTGATGAAGCTGATGGACGTGGCGCTGCGTGATCCGGCGGTGCTGGAGGCGCTGATCCTGCTGCTGGAGCGATTTGAAATGCCGCCGGTGATGATCGGGGTGGCATCACCGGAGCCGGACCAGGTGTTGAAGTGGTTCAGCGATCAGTTGCGTCTTTCAGACTGGCTGGGGGACGCGCCGCAGTCGCGCATCGTGACGACGCAAGGCGAGCAGA
>DAORHS010000398.1:0-4944 GCA_035438165.1 Prosthecobacter sp. | reverse complement strand
ACCTTGCTCACCGGCGGCACGCTCAGCCTCTTCGCGGGCAATCAGATCACGCTTAGGCGGTGTCTTCGCAAATAAAACGCATTTTTGGCAAGGGCGGAGCGTGGGCGGAAGTTAAGAAGGTGCCATGTTCAACAAACTGACCCGGAGTCTGGAAACCGCCCTGCGTGACAGGGCTTCTTCATTCATTCTGTAGTGCAACGACGGTGGGCAGGACGAAGAGGGCGCAGGCCCAAAATCGTGCCACTGCATCTGGAGGCTTTCTTCTACATCCTGCGCACCGGCGCTCCGTGGAGGGAGCTGCCCGCGCATTACGGACTCTGGAGCACGGCCTACTCGCAGTTCAGGCGTTGGTGCCTCTGCGGAGTGTGGGATGCGTTGGTGGTGTGGTTTGGCAAGCAGGCCAGAGGCGTGCTGCGACATGTCGATGGCAGTTACCTCAAGCTCCATCAGCACGGCCTCCAGGGCTCGAAGCTCACGCGTGAGAAGCAAGCCATCGGCCTCTCGCGCGGAGGGATGACCACCAAGCTGCTGGCCGCCGTCGGTGAGGACGGACTGCTCTGTGACTTTGTGCTGTGCGCGGGCAACTTCCATGACCTCACCGCCGCACGTCTGATGCTCGAGTCCTTCCGTGGCACGCATTTGGTGGGTGACAAAGGGTTCGACAGCCAGGCTTTCCGTCAGCAACTCACCGAGCACGGGGCCGTTGACAGCACGATCCCGCGCAAAGGCTATCAAACTCTTGATGAGCAGCCCCAACCCTTCGACCGTCAGAACTACGCCAAGCGCCATCTCATCGAAAACTTCTTCCAACGCATAAAAGCACACAAGCGCCTCGCCCTGCGCTCTGAGAAAACCGCCTCATCCTTCGCGGGGTTCATCACTTTCGCGGCTCTCCTGGACAGAACTCACCTCGCTTGATTTGCAAAGACACCGCCTAGTGTCGTGATCACGGCGGACTCGACACTTCCCTCCCTTGACAACGCTTGACCGGCGAAGCCTTGACCACGCATCGCGAACCGCTACTCTCCCCGCCCCCAAACCCAATCTACTACCCATCATGAGCCAAACCCACGAATTCCAGGCCGAAGTCAAACAAGTCCTCGATATCGTCATCCACTCGCTCTACACCGACCGCGAGATCTTCATTCGTGAACTCGTCTCGAACGCGGCGGATGCGATGGAGAAGATGCGCCTCACGCAGTTGACGGAGAATGACATCTTTGATGCTTCCGCCGCTCTCGAAATCAGCATCACCACGGATGAAACGGCCCGCACTCTGGCCATCGCGGACGCCGGCATCGGCATGACGCGGGCGGAACTGGTCGAAAACCTCGGCACCATCGCCCACTCCGGTTCGAAGGCCTTCGCTGCGGCGCTGAAGAACGCGGGCAAACAGAACGATGCCACGCTCATCGGGCAGTTCGGGGTCGGTTTCTACTCCGCCTTCATGGTGGCCGACAAGGTGCAGGTGTACACGCATTCCTGGAAAAACGACGGCGAGCACCTCGTCTGGACCAGCGACGGTCATTCCAGCTACACGATCGACGAAGCCCCGGATCAGAAGCGCGGCTGCAAAATCGTCCTGCATCTGAAGGAGGATGCCGCCGACTTTGCCAAGGCCCACACCGTGAAGCAGATCATCGAGAAGCACTCGAACTTCGTGAGCTTCCCGCTTCTGCTCAACGGCGAGCGCGTCAACACCGTCGAGGCCCTGTGGCTGAAATCGAAGGACGGCATCACCGAGGAGCAATACAAAGAGTTCTACAAGTTCACCGCCCACGCTTTCGATGATCCGAGCTACCGCCTGCACTTCCAGGCCGAGTCTCCCATCGCCATCAACGCGCTGCTCTTCACCCCCACGCAGAACATGGAGTCCTTCGGCATGGGCCAGATGGAGCCCGGTGTTTCCCTCTACTGCAAGAAGGTGCTCATCGACCCGAAACCGAAGAAGCTCCTGCCCGAGTGGATGCGCTTCGTCCGTGGTGTGATCGACAGCGAAGACCTGCCGCTGAACATTTCGCGCGAGTCCATGCAGGACAGCGCTTTGGTGCGCAAACTCGGAGACGTGGTGGTCAAGCGCCTGCTCAAGCACCTCGACAAAGAGGCTTCCGATGACGCGAAGAAGTACAACGAGTTTTACTCCAGCTTCAGCCGCTTCTTCAAAGAGGGCGTCGCCACCGATCACACCCATCGCGAGGCCATTGCCAAACTGCTGCGCTTTGAATCCAGCATGACACAACCGGGTGAGTCCATCGGGCTCGCCGACTATGTGAAGCGCATGACGAGCGACCAGAAGGCCATCTATTATCAGGTGGCTCCGTCCCGTGCCGCCATTGAAAGCGGCCCGTATCTCGAAGCCTTCAAGGCCAAGGGCATCGAGGTGCTCTTCATGTTCGAGACGATTGATGAGTACGTCGTCTCCAGCCTCAACAAGTTCGAGGACAAGGATCTCAAGGCCGTGAACGCCGACGACATCGACCTTGGCGACAGCGACGCTGAAGGAGAAGCCCTCCCGGAGGCCGAAACGACCACACTTTGTGATTGGATGAAGGAACGCCTCACCGCCCAGGTCGATACCGTCCGCCCCGGCAAGCGCCTTGTTGGCTCTCCAGCCCTCGTTCTGACACCCGAAGGCGAAATGACACCGCAGATGCGCCAGATGATGAAAGCCCTCGGCAAGGACGGTGGCATGCCTGGTCCGAAGGTCGTCTTCGAGATCAATCCGCGTCATCAACTCGTCAAAGGCCTCTCCAAGCTCCACAAGAGCGATCCCGACACGGCCGGCCTCATCACCGAGCAGATCCTCGACAATGCATTGCTCTCCGCCGGACTTCTCGACGAGCCTCAGCGCATCATCCAGCGCACCCAGAAGCTCATGGAGAGGCTGGCGAAGTAAAGTTGTGCCGTTGCGACGCTCCGGCACTTCGGAGGGCGGGATTTCATTCCCGCCCTTTTTCTTGATCACATTCGCTGCACCACCACGACGAGGTGCTTCTCCGGCCACTGGTCATACTCCAGATGGCGGATAACGCAGTTGGTTTCGGCGATGAGGTGGCACAAAGCAGGCATGCCGGGCGTGGCGTGATACATGGGGACGCCCATGTGGGCATTCTGCACCTCGCCGGGTGCATCAAGTCCGCCGGTGCTGAGGATCAGCACGCCGCCTGGGGCGAGAGCGTGCAGGAGTTTTGCCCAAACAGACTCCTGCGAGGCCAGCGGCACATGCCAAACGCTGTCCCAGGCGCTAATGAAGTCGTATTCGCCCTGCGGCTGCCACTCGCACACGTCGGCGTGATGAAACATGACCTGCGGTTGCCGCTCACGGGCGAGGCGGATCATTTCTGCCGAAATATCGAGCCCTTCGACGACAAATCCTCGTTCCAAGAGCAGTTCAATGAACCTTCCACTGCTGCCGCAGCCAACGTCGAGAGCTCGGCCCGTGCGATCCAGGAACTGCAAGGCTTTGTGGTGCGCCTCGACGCCGTTGGCACGGTTGAAGTCCTCGCCTGACCATTGTGATGCAATGGCATCATAGCTTTGGGCGACTTCGGCGGGAATCATGGTGAGATGGAGCATCGAAGCCGGGGTTGGCAAAGGACGCATCTGGTTTCAGGGTTCTTTGCTTTGGGTGAAAACAAACCTCTGCTTGCGCCGACTCGGCGTCCTCGCCTTCATGGGCGCATGATTGCCTTTCTGCGTGGAATTCTGGCTGAAGCTTTGCCTCATCGTGTGACGATCGACGTTCACGGCGTCGGCTACGTGGCGCTCATCCCGCTCACCACTTTCGACAAGCTGCCGCAGCCGGGGGCGGAGGTGCAGTTGCTCACGCATTATCATGTGACGGACCGCGATCACACGTTGTTCGGCTTCATGACTGCCGACGAGCGTGATCTTTTTCGTCTGCTCATGGACCGCGTGTCCGGCATCGGCCCCAAGATGGCGCTCAGCGTGCTCAGCGGGATGCCGGTGGCGGCGTTCAAGGACGCGGTCATTCAGGGCGATGTGAAGGCGCTCGCCCGCATCAAAGGCGTGGGCGGCAAGACGGCGGAGCGCATCGTGCTGGAACTCAAAGACAAGGTCGGCGTGGTCGATGCCTGGCAGGCCTCGCGCACGGCGAAGGGCGCGCATGATCCGAAGCAGGAGGCGCAAACCGACGCGGTGCTCGGTCTCATCGCCCTCGGTTACAAGCAGAGCGAGGCGATCAAGGTCGTGAACGAACTCGTGAAGCAGCCGGGATTGGACACGGCGGACAAGCTCATTCGCGAGGCGTTGCGGAGCATGGGCTAAGCCCCAATGCCGTGAAGCAATCTGGGTGACTTCATAAACAGCAGGCGAGGTTGTTGAGACTGGTGAGATCATGCGCGGCCACTGGGGGACTTTGCGTTGGCAGCTTCGCGCTCGTCGTGGTGGCAGCGCGCAGGCGGCGATTTGCGAGCGCATTCGACGCACCAGTTCGCGTTGCGCCGCCTGCACTTCGCGTAGCCGAGACGGCGTCACGCCTGGTTGATGTCAAGCACGCCGGTGCTGAAGCCGAACTGATTCGTTTCGACGCCCATGCGTTGCGCCAGTGAGACAAAGAGATTGGAGAAGACGTGCTTCTCCTTGTCGATGGCGATGTGGCGGCCGTGCTTGTAGCCGCCGCCGGCGAGGACGAGCGGGATGTTCGTGGTGCTGTGGGAGCTGGCGTTGCCGAGGTTGGAGCCGAAGATGACGGCGGTGCTGTCGAGCAGCGACGCGGTCTTCAGTTTGGCAAGAAAACCGGCAAAGGCGGTGAACTCGGCCTTCTCGATGATCTCCAGCTCCTCGATCTTGGCGGGATCCTGGCCGTGATGGGAGAGATTGTGCCAGTCGTTTTTGACGCCTTCGATTTCCGGCACGGCATTCATGCCGCTGAGACGCATCGTCACGGTCCGTGTGGAGGCGGTCTGCAAGGCGAGCACCACG
>DAORHS010000397.1:0-4945 GCA_035438165.1 Prosthecobacter sp. | reverse complement strand
GGACGACGTGCAGGTTTTGCTGCAAGGCCAGGTTCAAATTGGCCACTGTCTGGGCTTCCACGCCCTGGCTGGCATCGACGAGCAGCAGCGCCCCTTCACAGGCGGCCAGGGAGCGGCTGACCTCATAGCTAAAATCGACGTGCCCAGGCGTGTCGAGCAGGTTGAGCTTGTACATCTGGCCGTTTTTGGCCTTGTAGTTCATGCACACCGGGTGCGCCTTGATGGTGATGCCTCGCTCACGTTCCAAGTCCATCGAATCCAGGAGCTGGTCCTGCTGCTGCCTGACCGTGATGGTTTGTGTCGTCTCCAGCAGTCTGTCCGAGAGTGTGGTTTTCCCATGGTCGATGTGGGCGATGATGGAGAAGTTGCGGGTGTTGGCAATGGACATTCGGAGCTGGGAAAGGGGGCGGCGTATGTAGTCCAGAGGGTGACAAAATGCAATTCCGATACTTGCAGCCAGTTTTCGGAGGTCGATGCTGGCCCTATGAAACCGGAACTTTGGAACGATGAATCCATCCAACAGGCGCTCCTAACCCTGCCGGGCTGGCAGGTGAAGGGCCGGGAACTCACCAAGGAGTTCCAATTTGCCACCTATCTGGCCGGCATTGAGTTCGTGCACCAGATTGCTCACCTTGCAGAGGAGGTGAATCATCATCCTGATCTGCTCGTTCGCTGGCGCAAGGTCACCGTCCGGCTGGCAACGCACAGCGCAGACGGTCTGACCGGGCTGGACTTTGAACTCGCGAGAAAAATTGAGGCCTTGTAACGCGCGTCAACACGTCCGTCCTCACCGGGTCACCGACGCCGTGTCACGATTGACCTTCCGGCCCGAAGGATCCACCACATCCACGGTGACAAAAATGATGATGTTCTTCGTCTCCGTCTCATTGACATTGCTTTGGAAAAAGCGACCCACAAAAGGGAGATTGCCAAGAATCGGAACGCCGTCATTCACCATGGTGCGCCTCTGAATCTTGGCACCGCCCAGCACCACGGTCGCACCATCCCAGACCTTGACCGCCGTGGAGACTTTCTGCGTTTTGAAGATGGGCTGCAGGATCAGGTTGGGCGTGATCAGTTGTTCGGGTGTACTGAGCGGTACGTACGAAGTGGTCAAAGGAGTCGCGGGAAGACCAGGAGGGATAACTATAACAGCGTTAACAATCGTTTGAATGGGCAGCACCGTTTGACTGGCAGGGGAAAAAATCGGCGAACCATAATTCACAAATCCTTCAAACTCCGTCAACTCCGGGGCAATCGTCAGTTCTACGGAACGTCCATCTTCCGAGATGACGGGCTCGACATCCAGGAGCACCCCGGTCTTTCGCATTTCAAACGCTGTGGGTGTCGTCGGCGTGGCAATCTGCTGACCTCCGCTGCTTCCTAATGTAACATTACCACCTCCACCTTGCGGCAACTGCGGCGGATCAAACTCGGTCGGGTAAATCACCTCGCGTGTGATCTCCACGGTGGCTTTGAGACCGTTCTTGGTGGTCACACTGGGAGAAGCATTGACATCGACGCCCTTTTTTTGGGAAAGCCCCCGCAAAACCGTCTGAAACTGGGGATCCGTAAACACCCCGGCGAGCGACAACACCCCGGGAGCCACGCTACCACCTGCGGTCGCCGAACCTGTTCTCAGCAATGAATCCAATGAATTCCCCCCAGTCGCATAGGTGCCGGATCTCAGGCCCGAAGTGATCGGTCCTCCTCCTGTCGGAAAAACGGGCACTGTCCCCGTTGGCGGAAGACCCGCACCGGTAGGAACGGGACCTGCGAGCGCTCCCACAATGGGAATGGCCGGAAATACGACAGCCGGAGGCGCACCAGTGAGAACGGCCGGAGTCACAAAATTACTCGCAAACGGATAATTGGCGGCTGAGTAGGCATTTCCGTTTCCGGCGCTGCCGCCTCCGGCAAAAACATTGTTGCCGTTCATCCCAACTCCACCCAACAGCCAGTCGAACCCCAGCTCTTCCAGATTTGTCTGGTTCACCTCCAGCATGCGCACGGTGATCACGGCCATCTTGGGGGCGGACTTGGTCGCCTGTTCCACGAGCAGTTCGACCATCTCCATGTTCTGCAGGGTGTTGCGCACTGTCAGCATGCTGGTCGCCGTGCTGAAGTTGGCGCTGGTTCCTTCCGGGAAGGTGACTCCCCGCGCCTCCAGAAACTCCTTTGCCCCCATGCGGCGAATGGTCAAACCTCCACCTGCGGGAGCCTGGGCGGCAAAGGGATCTGCGGCACCAGCCCCCGGATCGGGTGCCGGTGCATTCTGAATAAAATCTGGAGGCACTCGGAACGTGCGTGAAATGATGGTGCTGTTGCGTTCGCTGAGGGAGACGAAAATCACGGCATGCTCGTCCACCTTGTGGGTGACTCCACACATCTCCCCCACATAGCGGAGGATCTCATCCATGGGCACGTTGAAAAGATTGAGGCTGATCGGCTTGCTCCGTGCCTCGGGCGGCACGCTGATGACAAAGCTGATCCCCTTTCCTTGAGGATCCAGGTCACGGCTGCGCACGCGCAGCAGCTCCACCACCTCGTCCAGCGTAACCCCTGAAAACTCCACCCGCGGAAAGATCAGCGAGCGCAGCTTCTGAGTGATGCTCTCACTCCCGCTTTGATTGTACTCACGCGACTTGGCGGAGGCGCCGAACATGGCGCTGACATCCGTTTCATTCAAAGGCACCGGATCCTCCCATGTCTTGTCCACCGCACTGAGCATTTTGGAGCGCTGATGATCATAGGCGGCCTTGTAGTAGCGCTGCTTCTCCTGCTCAGCCTTCTCCATGCCTCTGCGGGCGGTGCTGTTGTTGGGATCAATGCGCAGAACGTCCTGGTACGTCGAAATCGACTTGTCGGGATCGCCCAGTTCGAGAAACGAATTCGCCTTGAGCAACAAGATCTGCACCGCCTCGACATTGCCCACATGCTTCTCCGTAAGCGCCGGCGGGAAACGGTCTGGATCAGCCAGTCGTTTCTGCAGCGCCAGCACTCGGGCGTCGTTGGGCGCCACCTGGGGCGACAGCAGTTTTTCGATCAGCTTGCCGGCTCCTTCGATGTCCCCCCTGGCCGCCAGTTCCTGGGCGTGCAGGCAACCTGCCACCACATAACCGTTCCGTGCCGCAAGGCGGTGCTCCTGAGCCAAGGGAATGTTCGGCAACGCCTCATAGGTGGCGGAAAACACCGCCAGCGCCTCCGCTGCTTTGCGTTCATCGATCAGTTGATAGCCACGCTGAATCTCGTCGGCGGCCTTGTTCACCTGGATGGCACGACGGCGGGCCTCAGCCTGCGCCATGGAAGACACGGATGACTGCGCCAGCCCGACCGGCACTCCGAGGCTGAGCATGGCACACGCAAACAGGCCGCCGCTCATCAGGCGGGTCAGAGACCGGGCATTGGCATCGTTCGGGAAAAACTTCGGGGGCATCAAAATTTCGGTAAATCGGGTTTATAACAGGACTCCGCCGTTCGCCCAAGCAATTTCTCTCGGGAATCGTGACCCCGCAGTTGCCCTCCCGCCCCATCTTGCTCTGATGCGCTCCCTTATCTCTCCAATCATGTCGAAAACCCCCATCAAAGTCGCAGTCACCGGCGCCGCCGGTCAAATCGGTTACGCCCTCCTCTTCCGCATCGCCTCTGGCGCGATGTTTGGCCCGGATCAGCCGGTGATCCTCCAGCTCATCGAGGCTCCCTTTGAAAAGCCGCTCGCCGCTCTCGCCGGTGTGGCGATGGAGCTCGATGACTGCGCCTTCCCGCTTCTCAAAGGCATCGTGCAGACCAGCGACCCCGCCGTTGGCTTCAAGGACGCCAACTGGATCCTGCTCGTGGGTGCCAAACCGCGTGGTCCGGGCATGGAACGCGCGGATTTGCTCAAGGACAACGGCAAGATCTTCATCGAGCAGGGCAAGATCATCGACGCCGTCGCAGCGGATGACGCCCGCATCGCCGTCGTCGGCAATCCGGCGAACACGAACTGCATGATCGCCGCCTCCCAGGCCAAGCGCCTCACGCCGGACCGCTTCACCGCCATGGTGCGCCTCGATCAAAACCGCGCCCAGACCCAGCTCGCGCAGAAGGCTGGCGTGGACCTCACCGAGGTGAAGGACATCTTCATCTACGGCAACCACAGTCCCACGATGTTCCCCGCCTTCGCCCACGCCACCATCGGCGGCAAAGCAGCAGCTTCCGTCATCAATGACCAGGCATGGCTCTAAGGTCCGTTCTGCGAAACGGTCGGCAAACGTGGCGCGGCCATCATCGCCGCGCGTGGTGCCTCCTCCGCCGCCTCTGCCGCGAATGCTCTCGTCGATCACGTCCGCTCCCTCGTCACCCCCGGCGCGATCCATTCCATCGCGGTGAAGAGCAACGGCCTCTACGGCTTCGATCCCGAAGTCTGGGCCGGCATGCCCGTCCGCACCACGACCCCGGGCAGCTACGAAGTCATCACCGGCTACGAAATGGACGATTTCGCCAAGTCGAAGATCGCCGCGACGAACAAGGAACTCGTCGATGAGCGCTCCTTCGTGGCCGAGATGCTGTAAGCTTTCTCGTTCAAACTCCGCCCCATGCGCCCTCGTGGCCCATGGGGCTTTTTTCTGGCGAAAGACCCCGCTTTCAGCACGTTAACGCCCCATGCTTCCCACCCGACGCGATTTCCTTCAGACCACCGGATGCGGCTTCGGCTACCTCGCCTGGCAGGCCATGGCACAGAGCCAGGCCGCTCTGGCGAATCCGCTCGCCATCAAACGTGCCCATCACCAGCCGAAAGCCAAGCGCGTCATTTAGCTATTCATGCAGGGCGGCGTCAGCCATGTGGACTCGTATGACTGCAAGCCGCGCCTGCTCAAAGACGACGGCAAGATCATCGACGTCGAAGACTCCCGAATTGTGGCGAAGACCGGCAACTGCGCGCCCCAGCGCGTGATGAAGCCGCTGT
>DAORHS010000396.1:0-4948 GCA_035438165.1 Prosthecobacter sp. | reverse complement strand
ATCGAAACTCATCCTCCTCGCCGCTGTCATCCTTGCAGGCATCGGCACCAGCGTTGCCCTCGACACTGCCGCACCCGCCGCTGACAAACCTGCTGGCATGAGCTGCTGCGCCAAGATGCCGAAGGCTCCTGCGCCAGCCGCTGACAAAGACGCGCCTGCCACCACCGGCATGAGCTGCCACTTGGACGCGCCAGCGGCCAAGGACGCGGCACCGGTGAAAGCCAAGGGCTGCTGCAAGTAATGGCTCCACGAGCCCGCAACCCGCCAGCATCGGATGATCTGGCGGGTTGTGTTTCACCCGTCATCCGCCAAGCTTCCCCAGCCATGAATGACGAAGAACTCCATGATCTGATCCGGCAGACGCACCCGAAGCCGGAGTTTTCCTCCTCGTTTCAGCGTGAAATCTGGGCGCGCATCGCCGTCGCTGAACAGCAATCGTGGACGGCCCAGTGGCGGCAATGGAGTGAGTCGCTGTTCCGCTGGGTGGCACAGCCCGCGCCTGCTGTCGCCATGGTGACAGCCATGTTGCTCCTGGGAGCCGGGCTCGGACGACTGTTCATGCCTGACAACGATCACACCGCGCTGCGCACGGCTTATGTGACCTCCATCAACCCCGTTGTCGCAGCGCGTTTCACGATCCAGCCATGAAGCGCGGCCTTTGGATCATCCTCGTGGCGGTGCTGGCAGCCATCGCAGGTTTCGTCATCACACAAAGATCATGCTGTGATGCCGTGATGACACACACGGCCCCGCATGACGGCAGTTCACGGCTGCCTGAACTCGAATGGCTTCGTCACGAGTTCAAACTGACTGATGCGCAGTTTGCCAAAGTCGCTGAGCTGCACCTGGCCTACCGACCGACGTGTGAAGACCTTTGCGCGAAGGTGGCGGCATCCCAGGACAAAATCAAAAAGCTCGTCACGGGTGGCTCACAGGTCTCGCCAGCACTCAAAGCGGCGCTGCAGGAGCAGGCGACGCTGCATGTGGAATGCCAGACGGCGATGCTCACACATCTTTATCAGACAGCGGACTGCCTCTCGCGCGAGCAGGCACGCGGCTATCTCGATGCCATGCTGCCGCAGGTCATCGACATGAAGATGGAGCCTGCCACCACGCACAGCGGCCACTGATCCCTTCCGCCGCATGGACCTCACCCACGATGCCGATGTAGTGCTCATGCAGCGACTCGCTGGTGGCGAGGATCTGGCCTTGAACGAACTCATGGCCCGCTGGCGCGAGCGAGTCTCCGCGTTTCTCCTGCGCATGGTGGGAGATCACGCCACCGCGATGGATCTCACGCAGGAGACCTTTGTGCGCCTCTACACCAGCCGCCACAGCTACAAGCCCGTGGCCGCCTTCTCGACCTACCTGTTTCACATCGCGGCGAATCTCGCCCGCAGTCACGCCCGGTGGAAAGGCCGCCACCCCACCGTGCCGATGGAGGATGAGCAGGGCGAACTCGTGCATGAACCCATCGACCCGCAGTTGTCTCCCGACGCCGCTGCGGTCCTGCATGAAAAGACCGCGCTGGTGAACCAGGCCATCGCCGCATTGCCCGCCGATCTGCGCGAGGCGCTGCTGCTCTTCACCGTTGAAGACATGAGCCATGCCAACATCGCCGCCACGCTCGGTTGTTCGGCCAAAGCCGTCGAAGTGCGCATTTATCGCGCCCGGCAGGCTTTAAAGGAAGCGCTCGCTCGCATGGCCTGCTGAAGTTTGGAAAATAGTTCGAGGGGTTGGCACTGTGGCGGAGTTGCACTTGATGACCGGCTGAAATCACCGGTCACTCAACTCAACTCAAACCAACACCCCTATGAAAACGACCCTCGCCCTCCTCTCCAGCCTCCTCCTCGGTGCCAGCCTCGCCTTGGCGGCCCCCGCCCCCTACCCGCTGAAAACCTGCCTCGTCAGCGACAACGAACTCGGTAGCATGGGCAAGGTCGTCACCAAGGTTTACCAGGACCAGGAGGTCAAACTCTGCTGCAAGCCCTGCATCAAGAAGTTCGACGCCAACCCGGCCAAGTATCTCGGCAAGCTGAAGAAGTAAGCCCTGCGAAGACACGCCTGATGCGGCAATTGGTCATGAATGTGCCTCCCTTGCGGTGCTGCCGATACAGCGCTGCGACGGAGGCATGTTTCGTGAGGGTTTGAGATGCCAGCGGTGTTTGTCCGATTGAACCCCTGTCCAACCGGCCACACCATGAAATCGTCTTCCAACATTCCTGTCATGAATGACGACCAACTCCATCATCTGCTGCGCCGGACGCCCGCGCAGGTCAAACTTCCGGCCTCTTTCGGACGTGAGGTCTGGGCGCGCATCGAGGCGGAAGCATCCCTCACCTTCCGCCACTGCATCAGCAGGCTCGCGCAGTCGTTGTTTGCCACACTGGCGCGCCCGCTGCCAGCCAGCCTGACGATTGCCGCGTTCATTGCCCTGGGGGCATGGCTGGGAAGTTGGGGGCAGGCGGAAAATGCGGCGGCCGCTGAAATGGCCTACGTCGAATCCATTCATCCGCTGCTGCAAAGCAGCATGGAGAACATGCCATGAAACGCGGCCAGTTCATCCTGGTCATTGCCCTGGCGCTTGGGGCCTGCATGTTCTTCTGCTCGCGCTACTTGCTGCATGACAACCGCATGACGAGCGCCATGCCGCAGGAGCGTGAAAGCCTGCTGCCGGAGCTGGAGTGGCTGCGACAGCGGCTGCGGCTCGATGAGGCGCAGTTTGACAAGGTGAAGACGCTGCATCTGGCCTACCGGCCCAAATGCCAGGATCTCTGCATGCGTGCCGAGGAGGCGGAATCCGCGCTCAGAGAGGTGCTGAGCGATCCACAGAAAGATGCTACTACAGCGCTCAAAATCCGTGCCGAACTCCAGGTGGAATGCCAGCAGGCCATGCTGGCTCATGTGCGGCAGACCGCCGCCTGCATGACTCCGGAACAGGCCAGGCAGTATCTTGACGCCCTACTGCCGCATGTCCTGGGCCTCAGGCTTCCGCGTGACAGTGACTCCTCACGCTCTCAATGATTCCGATGTCCGACGCTCCTCCCGATGCCGACATCCTTGCCATGCAGCGCCTTGCTGCCGGAGATGATCTTGCCTTGAATGAGATCATGCACCGCTGGCGGGACAAGGTAGCCGCCTTCCTGAAACGCATGACTGGTGATCCTGATGCCGCCGTGGATCTGGCACAGGAGACCTTCGTGCGCCTTTACCAGTCCTGCGGCTCCTACACGCCTACGGCTGCCTTTCCCACCTACCTGTTTCGCATCGCCGCTAATCTCGCCCGCAATCATCAGCGCTGGCGTCGTCGCCACCCCACCGTTTCGCTTGAGGAGGAAGAAGGTGCGGCGGGAGAAACAGCCGGTGACCAGTCATCTCCCGATGCGGAAATGCAGAGTGGCGAACGCCTGCGTGCAGTCGAGGCGGCCATCGCAGCGCTGCCGCCGGAGCTGCGCGAGGCCCTGCTGCTCTTCACCTATGAGGACATGAGCTACGCGGAAATCGCCAGCACCGCCCGGCGTAGTGTCAAAACCGTGGAAATGCGGATCTACCGGGCGCGGCAGATGCTCAAGGCCCTGCTGAAGGAGCTGGAGTCCTGAGCCAGTCTTGCGGCGGGTGGGGCCATTTTTGTTTCTTGGAGGGTTTGGAGTGGCCACGGTGTTTGACGTGTCGAGGGCAGTTTATCAACCGTCCCAAATCCACTCCAAACCAAACATACCATGAAAACGAAACTTATCCGCTCCCTGTTCCTCGGTCTCGCCGCAGTCGCCCTGGCCTCCTGTCAGGCTCCGTCCTCCACCCCCTCCAGCGCGGTGACGTGCAGCAAATGCGGCACTGTCTCCTTCAAGGCGCCTCACAGCCCCGCCGGCTCCTGGAACAAAGGTTTTGTCACCCTCAAGTCCTCCAGCCACATGACCTGCCCGGATTGCGAGAACAAGGTCGTGGCCTGGGTCAAAGGCGGCGCCTTCAAGGAGCACACCTGCAAGTCCTGCGGTGGTGCCATGAAGCATTGCACGGTCCACTAAGCCTCCCTCAAATCCCACTGGGCCGCCGCCGGACTGACCGTCGGCGGCTTGGGTGTTCGAGACGCTTTGAGATCCAAAGCAGGGTTATACCCCATTGGCACGATCCGTTCCCGTCAGGCACCAGTGCTGAAACAACGACAACCAGAGGACTTCCCGAAGCCGAAGTATCTCTGCCAACGCAAACAACCAGCCATCATCCACACCATGAAAGCCATCCCCATACTCCTCCTCTGCCTCGGTCTCGCCTCCTGTGGCAAAACCTCGAATGCCGGCTCCTACCCGCTCACCACTTGCGTCGTCTCCGGTGAGAAACTCGACAGCATGGGAGAACCCCATGTCTTCACGCATGAGGGCACAGAAGTGCGCCTGTGCTGCAAATCGTGCCTCGATGATTTCAACAAGGAACCCGCCAAATACATGGCAAAGCTGAAACCATGACCCAATAATGGCATTGATTCGATATGATGAAGTCTCCCACACATGGCCGGGCGTCGGCGCGAGTTGCTCGCATCGTTCTGGCAGCAGCCTGTGGTTTTTCAGCCGCTTGTGTCGGCATTAAAACGCCAGGCGAGCGTGATTCAAGGGAGCGGGTGCAGAAGGTGCTGAGCAAGTATCGCCCGGCAGATACAGCGCCCAGTCTGCCAGCACTGCGCAGCGCTGGTTCGCCGGAGACCTTTGTTCGCTACGCCATCTACAAGCATCCGCAGGTGGAAGCGGCGTATTACGAATGGCTGGCGTCGGTGGAGAAGATCACGCGTGAGCGCTCGCTGCCTGATCCGCAGCTGACGTTTCAGATGGACATCACGAAGGTCATCATGGCATTGATGCCGGGGCTGATGATGGATTTCCCAGGGCCGGGTAAGCTGCGCGCGGCGGCCAATGTGGCCACGGCGGAGAGCGGGATGAAGTATTTCCAATTTGAA
>DAORHS010000395.1:0-4956 GCA_035438165.1 Prosthecobacter sp. | reverse complement strand
ATCCGTTTCGGGCGCTCGCCGGTGAGAAGCGGGTGCCCAGCGCGGATCACATCGTGCGCAAGCATCCCGAGTGGACGATGAAGTATGGCCCTGACACGTGGATGGACCCCGGCGTGCCGGAGGTGCGAGCGCAGGCCATTGCAGTGATCATGGACGTGACGCGGCGCTACGATGTGGATGGCATTCACATCGACGACTATTTTTATCCGTATCCGCTCACCGATGCGAAGAAGCAGAAGATCGAGTTTCCCGATGACGCGAGTTTTGGCCGCTACAAGGCCGCCGGAGGGCCGCTGGAACTCACGGCGTGGCGGCGGCAGAACGTGGATGAAACGGTACGCATCATCTACGAGGGCATCAAGGCGGAGAAGCGCCACGTGAAGTTTGGCATCAGCCCGTTCGGCCTGTGGCGGCCGAATCATCCCGAAGGGACGGGCGGCGGGCTGGATCCGTATGAGGATCTGGGCGCGGACTCGAAGAAGTGGCTGCAAAGCGGCTGGGTGGACTACTTCACGCCGCAGCTCTACTGGACGATTGACCGGCCGAAGCTCGGCTTCATCACCTACTACGACTGGTGGCTGGAGCAGAACACGCAGGGCCGTCACATCTGGCCGGGCATGAACACGTCAAAAATCGGCGATGATCGCAACGCGGGCGAGATTCTGCGGGAGATGAGCGTGCTGCGTGAGCGTGGGCTGAAGATGACGCCGGGACACTTCCACTGGAACTTCGGCGCGCTGCACAAGGACCTCGGCAAGATCGGCACCTACACGAAGGAGCGCGCCTACACGACGCATGCGATCCCGCCGACGAGTCCGTGGCTCAGTCAATCGACGCTGCCAGCGCCTGTCGTCGGCAAAATCGTGCCAGGAGGCAAACTGACCGTGGCCTGGCAGCACAGCGATGTGCGCTGGATGTCGCAGACCCGCTGGTGGGTGATGCAGGCGCAGATCAACGGCAAGTGGATCACCTGGGAGACCTACTTCCGAGACCAACTCAGCGACGAATGGCCGGACAATGCCACCGCTGTCGCGATTCGGGCCGCCGGACTTGGCTGGGAGGTCGGCGAGGCGGGGGGGGTGGTGAGGTAATCACCTCCTTGTCACAGCGAACAAAGAACCGCATGTTGCCACCATGAGACCGAGGACGTTTGAAATCCGGGGATGGCCCGCCGCATTGATGCTGGGCGTGTTTGCGGTTGTGGCCGTCGGGGTCATCGCGCTGCTGCTCATGGTGGGCGCGGCGGTGGTCGTCGCAGGGCTGGCGATTTCGGCTGGAGCGGCGCTGTTTTATGCGGTGCGGCGGAAGCTGGCGCGTGGCTTGAAGGCATCCGATTGGCGGGTTGAGGATCAACCAGCGGTGTCGTCCTCGCTCGAAGTGCGGGAGATTGAAGTCGAGGTGCTGCCGCAGAACAGAGATTGAGCTGCTTCAGGCACAGTAGTCGCGGAACAGGCCGCCCATCATGCAGCCGAGCTGGTTTCCAGGAGCGAAGTGGCCGCGGGTGTAGAGGACGATGGCGTAGGGCGTGCCGCGATGGTAGAAGAACAGCGACTCGTGGTCCCACTCGCCATAGTTGCCGGTCTTGCCGCCGATGTAGGTGATGCTGGCGGGCATGACCCAGCGGCCGAGGCCGTATTGATCACGACGCATGGCTTCGAGCAGCAGTTCGCAGCCGTAGTCGAGGCGGTAGTTCACGCAGCGCTCGTAGAACTCGGCGTAAAAGCGCGGGGACTGCCAGTTGTTGATGATTTCGACATTGGGGAGGTGGTACTTCCACTCAAAGTTCCGCTCATCCGCCGGGGTGATGCGGGCGAGCATGTAGAACCACGAGGCATTGATGCTTTTGTCACATGCGTAAACGATGTTCTGGAATTCCTCGCGGGTGAGATTGCCCCGGCGTTTCTCCAGCAGCACGGCGGCGACGGCGGGTTTCGGCATGGAGCCGCCCATGAAGAGCTTGTCCGCCTGGAATTCGGCCAAGTAACGGCCGGTGGCGAGGTTTTTGACAGCGTAGCCGATGCGCGGATCACGCTTATACGCACGATAGACCTGCTCCATGCCGGAGGTGAAGGGTCTGCCATGCGCGGAATGAGCCCGAAAGCGCAGCCGGGCGCCGGAGGCGAGGAAGCGGTTGTGATACTCCCACTGCGCGCGGGCCTTGCGCGCGCTGGGACTGAGCATCGACGCGGTGGAAGCCGCGCAACCTGCAAGCGCTGCTGGCAATGCGCATGAAGCACGTCGCAGCCAGTGGCGGCGTGTTTCCATGGACGAGGAGAGCGCAGATTCGGGCATCAAGGGGGAAAGTGTCCTCCCCGCTGTTGTGCTGCCAGAGGGAAAATGTCAGAAGATTGTGTGACCCAGGCCAAGAAAAAGGGACGCCCTGCGGCGTCCCTTCGTGGTTGATCGTGTTGTGAGGCTTGGATCGCGGATTACTGGCCGCCCGGACGCCACTCTTCGGTGGCGAACTTGAAGGCCTGCTCCAGGCCGACGAGGTCGGTGCTGGGGCGCAGGGCTTCGAAGGCCTGGCTTTCTTTCTGGATGTCGGCTTCGCTGTAGTTCATGGCCTTGATGGAAAGGCCGATGCGGCGCTCCACCTTGTCCACCTTGATGACGCGTGCTTCCACTTCGTCGCCCACGTTGAGCTTGTCCTTGACCTTCTCGATGCGGTCTTCGCTGATCTGCGAGATGTGCACGAGGCCGTCGATGTCGTCTTCGAGTTCGATGAAGGCGCCGAAGCTGGCGATCTTCGCCACGCGGCTCTTCACGACGTCGCCCACCTTGAAGCGGGTGTCGATGATGGACCATGGGTCGGTGTCGAGCTGCTTCATGCCGAGGCTGATGCGCTGGTTGGCCTTGTCGATGCCAAGCACCACGGCGTCCACTTCCTGACCCTTCTTGAGGAGTTCGGACGGGTGGTTGATCTTGCGTGTCCAGCTGAGGTCGGAGACGTGGATCATGCCGTCGATGCCTTCTTCCAGCTCCACAAACGCGCCGTAGGCGGTGAGGTTGCGGACGGCACGCTTCATCTGAGTGCCGATCGGGTAACGAGCATCAATGTCGTCCCAAGGATTGGTTTCGAGCTGACGCACGCCGAGGCTGATCTTGCGCTCTTCCTTGTTGATGCCGAGCACGGAGGCTTCGATTTCCTGACCGACAGTGAGAACGTCCGACGGACGGGCGATGCGCTTCGTCCAGGAGAGTTCGGAAACGTGGACCAGGCCTTCGACGCCTTCTTCCACTTCCACGAACGCGCCATAGGCGACGAGCTTGGTGACCTTGCCGCGCACGCGATGGCCGACAGGGTAACGGGCTTCGATGTTTTCCCAAGGGTTGTTCTGAAGCTGCTTGAGGCCGAGGGAGACGCGCTCTTTCTCGCGATTGACCTCGAGAATCTGGACCTCGATCTTCTGACCGATGCCGAGCATTTCGGAAGGATGGTTGAGGCGGCCCCAGGACATGTCCGTGATGTGGAGGAGTCCGTCCATGCCGTTGAGATCGACGAACGCACCGAAGTCGGTGATGTTTTTGACGATGCCGATGACCTTGTCGCCCGGGGTGACGCCGTCGAGGAACTTCTGGCGCTGTTCGGCGCGCTCGGCCTCGATGACTTCGCGGCGGGAAAGGACGATGTTTTTGCGCTCGTCGTTGATCTTGACGATCTTGAACTCGAACACCTTGCCGACGTACTCGTTGAGATCCTTCGGCGGGATGATGTCGATCTGGGAGCCGGGGAGGAAGGCTTCGACGCCGACGTTGACCATGAGGCCGCCTTTGACGACGCTCTTGATCTTGCCTTTGACGAGACCGCCGTCCTTGAAGACGGTGTAGATCTTTTCCCAGTTCTGACGGTGGGCGGCCTTCTCCTTGGAGAGCACGACCATGCCTTCGTCGTTTTCGAGGCGTTCGAGGAGGACTTCGACCTCATCGCCGACCTGGATGTCTTCATCTTCGAACTCGTTGGCGGGGATGGCCCCTTCGGACTTGTAGCCGATATCGACGAGGATGACCTGCGGTTTGATTTCGAGGATCTTGCCTTTGACGATGGATCCTTCGGAGAGCTCGCGGAAAGAACCTGCGATCAGGTCTGCGAGTGTAGCGGTTGCGCTCATTATCTGTTTTTACGGGTTGCGAGTGTTTAGGTGGGAACCGCTCGCAAACCTCCACTCCTGAGGCGCACGGCGGGCTGTCGTCCCGCAAAGCCAAAAGGCTCCCGGACAAGAGGGCCGCCATGATCGAGAAAGTACGCGGTTTGGCAAGGAGGAAGATACGGCTATTTCGAGGTCTCTGGGGCTGCCAGCACGACCGAAAAGACCGTTTCATCGTCCTTGGAGCTTACCAGCCGCAGTTCAGCGCCGTTGGCCTTGGCGAGTTCGGTGGCGATGTTGAGGCCGAGGCCGAAGCCGTCGGTTTTGCGGTTGTGGGCCTTGTCTCCGCGGAAGAAGCGCTCAAAGAGGCGCGCCTGATTCTCCGCAGGGATGGCCGGCCCGGTGTTGGTGATGGTGAAGACGGCCTGAGCGTCCTGTCGTGACAGCTTCAGCGAGACGCGGCCCTGCGGGCGGTTGTATTTGATGGCGTTGCTGAGGAGGTTTTGCAGCACCTGGCGCAGCAGGGCGCGATCGGCATTCACCTTGATGCCGGGCTCGATGTGATGCTCCAGCATAAGATCGGCCTGCTCGCAGAGAATTTCGCCGTCTTCAATCAGGCGATCCAGGTCGGCGCTGAGGTCATAAGCTTCGGGACGGGTGGGCAGGCGACCGGCGTCGGCCTGGGAGAGCAGCAGGAGGCTCTGGGTGATCTGTTTGAGGCGCGTGGCTTCTTCAAAGAGGGAGGTGAAGCGATCATGCTCGGGACTGCCGGGGTTGGCATGGCGGACTGCGTCATCGAGTTCGGCGAGCATGATGGCGAGCGGGGTTTTCAGCTCGTGCGAGGCGTCGGCGGTGAAGCGCACGGCCTGCT
>DAORHS010000394.1:0-4957 GCA_035438165.1 Prosthecobacter sp. | reverse complement strand
CCACCGCCCCCGAGGGGACGGCCGATCCCAGGTTCCCGCCGGAGGTGATCACGGTGGCGGCGCCGGCCTCTCCTGCCAGCCAGCCGAGCAGCAGCATGGCCGTAAGAGCGCGTAATGTCGGGGCGGGAGGGTTCAGGCGGAAAGAGAGCTTCATTTCCTAAACCGTTACGCAGCCGGTCCGAAGCCACGAGCCAGCCATGGCTCAGAATGCGCTAAGCCAAGCCTTAGCCACCGCCGTTTCAGAAGCTCCTGAGATCCACGCGCCCTGCCTCCCGCCGAAACACCTTCATGCCAGCGGCAGCGCCGGAGGAGGCGCGGACGGCAGCGGCGGCGGCTGTGAGTACTTGGACGCGCCACAGGCCAGGCAGGTGTCCTGCGGGCTGGGATTGCGGTTGTTGCACTTCGAGCAGGTCCATGGCTGCACCGCCTCAAGAATCTGCTCGCGTGTGAATTCAAGGACGCGGTCGGAGAGCTGGCCGTTGCAGCCGTGGCAGATCACATACTCGCCGAGCGTGCTCGTGGCAAAAAGAGGAATGAAGTAGAGGGTGAAGTAACGCGAGACCCGCATGTGCGTGTAGCCAGAGTCGGCCATGCAGTTTGGGCAGAAGAAGGTGCCGGTGGCAATTTGCGATTCTTTGGCTTTGGATCCCCAGATAATCATCGTCGTTGGTCGGTTGGAGTGAATGGAAGGGCCGCCTTGTCTGGCTTCGAAAGGCCGTTTTACACAGCCCCGTCACGACAGGGCAATACAAAAATGAGCGAGGCAGGGCTAAGAGTTTAACTTTTTGCGAAACTCCGGCAAAAACCGAGCCATGAAGCACCCCCGCGCCGACGCTCCTAGTCAGATGATGCGCCGTAACTCAAGCTCTGGATGACGTGCGTGACGGTCTGCGAACAGTGCCGGGCGCTGCTTCTTTGTCCTGGTTCATGAAACTTTGTCCCGTCACGTTCGGCAGAAGCGCTACTCGGGGAAGCGCTCCAGAATCCTTTTCCGGTCGGCCTCTGAAAACTTGGTGAGCGGCAAACTGGGAACAAGACTTCCCGCTTCGGTGATGAATTCGACGGACTGCCTCCGGGCGTCGATGCCTTTGACGGTGCCGATGACGATCTTCCCATTGCTGCCCGTCCACTTCTCATGACCGGGCTTCGGCTGTTGAACAGCAAGGGCTCCCGGCTTTGAAATCGATTTCCTGAGAAAATCCGCATAGCGGTTCGACCAGTCCAGCACCGTTTTCGTGGACAAATCTCCACCGGGATCATTGATGACGAAGTGTACGTTCGAGATCACCATGGAGCAACTGCTTCTCCCCATGACCTGGGTGGTGAAATACCTGCCGTCTTTGACATCGGTGAGCGGGGAGAGCGCCACTAGAGGCTGCTTCTCCATCTGCTCCCGTCCGCCCATGAAATTCTTCATGGCTCCGTCCTCGCTGGGATAGGCAATGATGAGCAGCGTCGCCAGCGGGGCCTTCGAGAAGGCGAGTTCCAGAGCGACGTGTGTCTTGCTGAGATCCAGCGGTTTGCCGTCGAGATACTCATCCCACTCCGGCTCGTTGTCCGTCCGATCATAGACCTCGGCAAACAGTGTGGCTGGAGGGATGACCCGGTCTCCGGGAATGTCCGCAATGGCCGCGGCGGGGAGGAAAAACAGAAGCGCAAAGAAATGTCGAGGGGAGTTCATCTGGTGGCTGGCCGAAAGTTGAAGTCAACTATGACAGGATAACAATGGTCCAAGGCTGGCTCGGCAATATCGCCTTTGATGCGAGCAAGCCCTCGATCATTATGATGAATAGGGTTTATCTCTCCCTCGGACAATCAGGAGATGCTTTGGTGCAATCTCAAGGAATTGCATAGAACGATCCATTCCGCGGCCGCTGATTTCACCATCAAACCGAGCGGAGGAGTGGCGGATCCCCCGCCCTTTTGCTTGAAACACATGCCAGCGGCAGTGCCGGAGGAGGCGCAGACGCGCAACGGTGGCGGTTGCTGCACTTCGCGCAGGTCCATGGCTGCACCGCCTCAAGAATCTGCCCGCGTGTGAAGGCGCAATCTCACGCCACGATGGCTTGGAGCGTGTTGTGCCCATTGAAAGCGCTTATGGGCATGAGGAAGAGCGCGGCGAGCCAATGGCGCATGGAGCAAGGCCAGAAAGACGCGGCGCGGGTCGCCCATTGCTTTCACTGGTCATTCCCCTCCCAAAAGCGAAGTCGAGACGGGAGTGTTTTTAGCGCCTGTGGGCACGATGGTTTTCGGCGTGTAGAGATGCTGCAGGAGGGAGAAATCAAACTCATCGGGCGGTCCATAGGGACCCGTTTCATCCATGATATAACCTCGCTCGACCACATGCGGCAGGCCCAGCATATGACCGATTTCATGAGGCAGCCAGTCAGTGACGGGATCACCAAGAATGGCGAAGGGCTTTGCCATCCACTTTTCAGCAGGATCCAGATAAATATGCCCGCGGCTCCGGGTCCATGGATAGGACGCAGCGGCCATGAGCCCGAGACGGCCATCCCATTTCCGATCGGGTGGTTTTTGAAAACCAATGGTGATGTCAGCCGCCTTTTCTGATGAGGGAGAAAAGGTAAACACGTCCGCCGGTTCCCATTGTTTGAAGCTCCTGGCAATGGCCTGACGGAGCTCTTTCTCAGACATTCCCTTTGGCATGGAGGCCGAAGCGGCCAATCGCCAGGTGAGATGTTTTTTGTTCCATAACTCCGGCTTTCGGTAAGTGTATGACTTGTGTTCGGAGCTGCTCTGACCGTCAGAGCAACTTGCGACCATCCAAACAGCCAGATGGCTGGAACAAACGGCAAGCAAAACGATGGCTAACACATGTCTTTTTTTCATTGGAGCCAAGTATCAGCAAGACAAGCCAACGATTGATTGACGTCAATGGAGAGAGCCTCCCATATCCTGCTGCTCATGTCGCCATACTTGCGTGATCGGGAATCGACCTTTCTGTCGTGTCACCACGATGGGAAAATCTTAACCACTCCATTGATCAGAAAAGTGGGGCGTCCATGCCCTCAACACTTTCATGCCGGCCTGTGGCACCAACGCCTCCATATCCACCTCGCCACACATACCATCAGCATCGTCAGCGCAAACCAGTCGCCGAAGCGCGAATAGAGCGTCATCACTGGATGGCGCGGCACTTTGACCTCGCCGGGCAGGGTGCCTTCAAGGAAGCAGGAGCCGGTGTCGGGATCGGTGAGCTTCGAGGTGATGCGGCCGCGGGTGTCGATGAAGCAGCTCACGCCGGTGTTCGTGGCGCGGACCATGGGGCGGCGCAGCTCGATGGTACGGAACAGCGCGTTGATGAGCTGCACCTCCGGCTCCACGCTTTGCAGGAACCAGCCGTCATTGCTGAGGTTCACGATCATCTGTGGAGCCTCGCGCACGAAGCGCCGTGCCACGCGGCCAATGGTGTCTTCAAAGCAGATGAGAGGGATGATCTGCACCTCCGGTTTCTCCAGCAGCAGCGGCTCGGTTTTGTCCCCAGGCACAAAGTCGCCCGGCAGTACGCCGCGCAGGAAGGAGAACGGCGGGATGTCGCGCAGCGGGAGGTATTCGCCAAAGGGCACGAGGTGCACCTTGTGATGCTCCTGCCGGTGCTGCGCATTGCCGCGGAACAGCACGGCGGAGACATGCCCCTGATTGTCTTCATCATAGATCTCCGTGCCGGTGAGCAGGCTGAAGTCGCCCGAGTGCAGCAGACCGTCAAAGTAGCGCTCGTGCCAGCCTTCAGGAAGCTGGTGACCTTTGTCGTAGAAGTTCACGGGCAACGCACTCTCCGGCCAGATGATGAGATCGGTGGAGGTCCTGCCATCCCTGGCAGAGCCATACATGCGGGTGAACTGATCGAGCCGCCGATAGACCTGCTCCGCCAGCCGGCCCGTCCACGCATCCACCTGCGCCACGTTCGGCTGCACCAGCACGGTGCGGACGGTGATGTCATCCCCACTCTTCTCCGTGAGCTTCAGCATGCCGTAGCCCGCCGTGACGAGCATGAGGATCAAGGCGACTGTGAAGTCGAGCCGCGTCTTGCACGTCCCCTCGCCGCGCCAGGCGAAGATGAGCCGCGTGAGTGTGTTCCAAGCCGTGCAGGCCGCAAACACAGGAAGGAACGACAAACCCATGACGCCCACGAGATCCGCCGCCTGAATGAGCGGCAGATTGCGATGCATCCCCACGCCAAGACCGTTCCAGCCAAAACCAGTGAAGACCGTCGTGCTGCGCAGCCACTCGCAGGCCACCCAAGCCGCCGCTGCGAGAAACGCACACACCAGCGAATGCAGCGTGCTCGGCCACCAGGCATCCTTGGTCAGCGTGGTCACATTCGGACGAGCGAAGCGATGCGTGAACCAGGCCCACAGGCCAAAGTAAACGGCGCAGTAACCCGCAAGCCCGATGACCGCGCCAAAGCCCATGAGCTCGGGCCCCCAGCCCACCCACGCATGGTCATACGCGCCGCCCAGAGCCACCCGCGAGGAATGACGCACCCAGCTCAGATTCGGAATGAAGAAGGCCAGCCCTGCGAGATAGCCGCGCCAGAACGGTCGAACCTTCACGCCCTCCTCATCCCTCCATGGCCAGAGCACCGCGAGCAGCGGAAAGAGCCAGAGCCACACCGCGAGATCGGAGTCCCAACGCGGAAAGGCGAACATCAGGATGATCCCGCTGAACAGCGGAGCGATGAGCATGAAGAGGCGCAGTTTTTTCGAGTCGGTCACGGCTGCGGATGATGGCGTCATTCGCCCATTTGCAAAACGATAAGGGGTAAAATCATTGTGGCCGATTCCCCCCAAAAGATGTCCGCACATCATCCTCGCCAAACCCCGTTCTCTCCGGCGAGACTCCACCACACCACCATGAAAGCCATTCTGCTCGCCTTCCTCTGCGGCCCGCGTTCGTCCTGCGTCCGCCATGGCACGGTACTCCGCCCCGCTGCGCA
>DAORHS010000393.1:0-4959 GCA_035438165.1 Prosthecobacter sp. | reverse complement strand
GTTCTGTCAAAGCACAGCGCGGTGTTGCGCTTGTGCAGCGGGGTTCTGTCAAAGCGCTGCGTGGCGTTGCGCTTGTGCAGCGGGGTTCTGTCAAAGCACAACGCGGTGTTGTCCTAGTGCGGCGAGGTTCTGTTAAAGCATTGAATCCGAGCATCTTGCGATGGAGGTAGCCCGATCCCTTTACGGACGAATGCGTTGGCTGTGTGGCAGTGGCACCCCCCACTCGCCGCGAAAGGTAACTTTGCCCGTGCGATGTCGGCACACCCTGCCATCATCGCCACTTCCCTCATGGCCGTTGAAACCAAGCCCCTGTTCAATCCCGAGCTCGTCCGCCAGCACGTTCATGGTTTCACGCTGCCGGATGCCGTGGAGAGAGTGCGACCACGTCGCCCCCGATCTGAACCTCAAGGCCGCCATCCCGCCCACGCTCATCGTCCACAGTCACGACGACAAGACCCACGTCGTCGGCAGCAAGATCTACCACGCCGCGCTGCTGGAGGCCAAGGTGGCGCACGAATTTCTGCTCTACCCCACCGGCGGCCACGGCTACGCCCTGCACTGCGACCGCGACGCCAAGGCCTGGCCCGAACACACCCTCGCCTGGCTGAGCAAAGTCGGCATGCATTGAGCGCCCTCGCAACAAGTAGGCACGCGTTTCTCAAAGTGTCACGGAGAACGCAGGTTCGGCTCGTCAAACGCCCGCACCGCATGGGATTCGATCACCGTGACCACACCCAGCAGGATCTTCCGTTTCAACTCGTCATCGGCGAGCTTCGCCAGTGATGGCGAGATCTCGTCCAGTTTGAGATCGAAACTGATGGCGTCAGCGGGCATGCTTGACAATAAGCCGGCTGCTTTGCCCCGCCATCCTAGCCACGGCTCTTACGAGCTGATTGCCTCGCGATGATAAAGAGTCTAGGATCATTCCAATGCCAGAAGAGAATATGTTGACCCAAGCGTTGATTAGCGGGGCAGTCACCGTGGCGAGCGTCTTTATTGGCGGTCGGATGGCGATGCGAACCTACCGATCCAATCAGTGGTGGGACGCGAGGCGCAAGACGTATGAAGCGGCGACAGAGATTCTTTGGCGGCTCGCCCAATTTGAGCTTCATGTTTGGTCGTGGCAGGTTGACAGAATGAAAGGGTCGGTCTCCGAGTCCGACATCCCAGAAGAGGTGGCCAAATTTGAAAGCGTATTGGGCGAGTTAGACAAGTTGATTACTCAGGGGGAATTTAACATGTCCCGCAAAGCCTACACAGTCTTGCGGGACATACATCACAGGCTCCAAACAGGCATGCTTCCTGTTCAGGGAAAATTCACAAGCGACTCTCCTTCAAATATTCTCCGAAACGGCAGAGCACGCTTCTCCCACGCCTCTTTGGCAGATCTTCAGATGCTAAGTTGGCTCGATAAGATCCAGATATTTCTCACATGGGTTTACCCCAGGGCTTTCACAGGGGCTTTTTGGCTTCTGTCCTGTGTCTTGGTGGTTTTGGTTGGTTCAAAAAAAGGACGCCGGATTGCCGATCAAATTGGTGATGGATTTCCTCTCCTCGGTTTGTCACCTCGAACAGCGTTTAACGAGCGCTATTATTGATCCTGATTGTGCGCTGCCCTCTCGTGGCTGATCATGCCACATGAACTGGGAAGATTTGGAGCAGGCGCTGTATGATGAGGAAAAAGCCTTGGCGGTGAACGTCTTGAGTGTGACTACGCAATCTCATGGGAGAGGGCCAACTGGGCATTGCGTGAGGAGCGGCTACACGAAAATGCGGTCACTGACGCCATTACGCAGCGTTTGAAAACCGGACAATGGCCAGCCGATCTTTTGCCCGTTCCACGCTCGCTGGTTAGACTCCGTCTCTTCGCTCTGTTGGGGCATATCGACACGCTTGTTGCGTGGGGCATGCCAGCGCTGCCATCAGTGGAGGCGGCCATTGAGCGGGCAGCTCTCCATAACTGGCCAAAGATCCGCCTTATGGAGCATTTGACTTCAGCGACCCCTCTTCCGATCTCATCCGTTGATGACCCGTTTGAAGAATGCGCACCGCCGCTTTGGCTTGATTAAAGTCATGCCTTCGCGCTCTCTCCAATTCGACGTGCCACATGGTTTCCGTGGGCGAAACGCGCGTCAGGGGTTTGCATGCCACGGGCGCCCTCATGCTGGTGACGGAGCCGCCGCCTTATTTCAATGATATGCGTTATGCCTCCACAACGGTGGACAGATTTACCGACAACCGGTCACTGAGGTGTGCCGTCATTTGCGCAGAAACATCGCGCCTCTCGTTCGTTTACTGCGCACGCAACTCAACCACCTCACCATGATCTCGCGTTCTCTCACTCTGCTCTTCGTCGCCTCCCTCGCGGCATTCGCTGCTGATCCCGTTCCCACGTTTCAAGGCTCCATCGAACGGCTGGACCCGGCGTTGGACAAGCTGATCGCGCCGGGGGCGAAGATCGAGGTACTGGCGTCGGGGTTCAACTGGTCGGAGGGGCCGGTGTGGCGGGATGGCGGCATCGTTTTCTCGGATGTGCCGGAGAACACGGTCTTCGGCTGGAAGGAAGGTGACACGGCGGCGAAGGTGGTGCTGAAACCGAGCGGCAGCCTGATCGATCCCACCGGGCAGGGCTCGAACGGGCTGGCGGTGGATGCGCAGGGGAACTTGATTCTCTGCCAGCACGGCGAGCGCCGCATCGCGCGACTGGAGAAAGACGGCAGTTTCACGTCGCTGGCGGACACATATGATGGCAAGCGCTTCAACAGCCCGAACGACCTCGTGATCGCGAAGAACGGCACGATCTACTTCACCGATCCGCCTTACGGCCTGAAGAAGGGCATGCAGCCGGAGCTGGCGTTTCATGGCATCTACGCGCTCACAGCGGCGGGCAAGGTGTCGCTGCTGGTGGAGGACGTGCGTTTTCCGAATGGCATCGCGTTGAGTCCCGACGAGAAGACGCTCTACATCGCCGTGTCGGACCCGCAGAGCACGCGGGTGATGGCTTATGACCTGCAAGACGATGGCAGCGCGAAGAACGGTCGCGTCTTTTTCAACGCGCAGCCGCTCAAGAGCGCGGAGCGCAAGGGCGGCTGCGATGGCATGAAGGTGGACACGAACGGCAACATCTGGACGACCGGACCCGGCGGCGTGTTGGTCATCGACAAGAACGGCAAGCACCTCGGCAACATCCTCACCGGTCAGGCGACGGCAAATTGCGCGTTTGGAGGCGAGGATCGCGGCACGCTCTACATCACGGCGGACATGTTTCTGCTGCGCGTGAAGACGCTGGCGAAGGGGCTGTGACAGGAGTTGAAGACCAACGGTCTTCCGTATTCCAGCCCAGGGTTGCGCGCCCGCCTGCATCGCTGTGCGAAGCACTGCGGGCAGGAAGTGCTACCCTGGGAATGTCGCCGACAAACATCGTGTTCAACGAGCGAACCCCAACGGGGTTCCGTCCATCGTTGAAGTGGTGAGAGCGGCCAACGGACGGAACCCCCTTCAGGGTTCGACCTGGATCAACGAGGGATGAGGCGTGGCATACCCAGGGTTGTTCCAACCCTGGGCTGCATGACGCAAGCCCGTTGGGCTTGAAGAGATTTCACGAGTGGAGGCTCGTCTTCGAATCACGAGCTGAAGCTCGAAACTACTTTGAGGAGCGCGAGGGCGTTCATGACGGCCTTGGGGACGAAGGAGCTTGGCTCGACGTATTCGGGCAGCTTGGAGCCATCGGCGGTGCGTTCGGAGCAGTGGGCATTGCCGCCGTGGGGGCCGAGACCGTCGAGGGTGGGGGCGAGGCGCCAGAGGTGATTGGCATCGCTCAAACCGCCGCGCGGGACGGAGACGGCGGTGAGCTGCATCAGCGCGGCGGCTTCGTGCCAGAGGTGGAAGAGGGCTTCGGATTCCACGCTGCCGGGCCAGGCGGAGGTGTGGCCGGTGCGTTCGGCGATGAGTTTCGCACCATTGGCGGCGGTGCCGGTGAGGGTTGCGAAAAAATCATCGGCCTGCTGCAGCGCGGCGGGAGCGGTGGCGCGGCATTCCCATTCGGCGCTAGCTTCATGGGGAACCCGATTGACGACGGTGCCGCCGCGGATCAAGCCGATGTTCACGGTGCGTTCGTCGGCCTCGTTCGTTTGTGCGGCGATGTCTGGCAGCACGCGGGCGAGGGCGTCGATGGCGTTGATGCCTTCGTGGTGCTTGCTACCGGCGTGCGCGGCTTTGCCTGCGGCGCTGAGCTGCCAGGTGCTGCGGCCTTTGCGTGAGGTGACGATATGCCAGCCGCGTTCATCGACGGGACCACCTTCAAAGACGAGCACAGCGCGGGCTTTGCCGCCACAGCGTGCGGTGGTGGCAACACCAAAGTCATCGCCGGTGACTTCCTCGGCGGCGTTGGCGGCGACGAGCCAGTGCGTTTGCGCGAAGGCCTCGGGAGCAGTGTCGCGCAGGATTTGCAGCATGAGCCAGATCAAGGCTGTGCCGCCTTTGTTATCGACGGTGCCGGGACCGTAGATGCGGCCTTCATCGGGACGTTCGTCCCAATGGAAATCGTTGCGCTGCTCTTCCTCGGGTGGAAACACGGTGTCGGAGTGCGTGACGAGCACGATGGGATCACCGCCTGTGCCGCGATGCTTGAGGAAGAGATGGTGGCCGGTGCCGGGAATGGCGCAGCGGGCGAGTTCGGCGGTGAAGCCGAGCGGCGCGAAGGCTTCGGCAGTGAGTGACGCGACCGCATCGACGCCCGCAGGATTCGCGGTGAAGCTGTTGATGGCAACGAGGCGGCGCAGGAGATCGAGCGCGGCGGGGAGATGCTTCTCGGCGGCGGTTTGAAGAAGAGAAGTGTTCATCGTGGGATGGCTCCGATGCCGGGGCGATCCGGCATGAGGAGAGTGCCGTGCGCATCATACTCGATGCCGGTGAAGTCGTCGTTGGCGACGTAGAAGTGGCCGTCGAGGTCGATCCAGT
>DAORHS010000392.1:0-4967 GCA_035438165.1 Prosthecobacter sp. | reverse complement strand
TCTAGTGTTTGCATAATTTTTGCTTGACTCGACGAAGAGGTCTTGATACTATGTATCTGTCTTAAGGGATCTCCTCGTCGGAGGTCTTTTATTTTTTAAATAACTTAGTAATTCTTTTGTCAGCCTCTGCTAACATTGTTTTGTTAATCTGACTCATGATTTCTGTGAACAATCCGTCACGAATAATTCCGTGTGCCATAACGATTGCTTTCTCGTTTTCGGCATCAAGATTTGTTAACTTTCCCATGATGTCTCCGGTGAATTCTGCTACTTCATCGAGCATGTGAGCGAGGATTTGTTCATCAACTATTGCTGGTGCTTTATCCTTCACTAACTTCACCGCTTCTCTCGATAGTGCTTTCATCTTTTCTTGTGATGGTGTCATGTTCTAATTCTTGGACTCGTTGCTGTCGAATTCTTTTGATTTCAATAAGTCGCTTTTGTCTTTCACGGCTTAGTTGAGAGTTCTTTTGCAATCGAATCTCTTTAGGTTGATAATCGATATCGACTAGATCGCCTATAACTAATCGATACTTTTCTGTGAGCCATTTACCTTCGAGTATTAAGGCTGGTATGCCATATCTTCGGTAGGTAACGACTCGAGTTTTTCTGAGGTTTTTCATTTTGGTAGTTCATATGTTTGCTCTCTCGGAAAAGCAATTTATTCACTACCTGACCTCGAGCTGTTCGTGAGGACAAAATGATTTGAAGAAACTTTTTATTTTTTCTGGGTTTCCTTTTCCACCAATTCGCCACTCCTTGATTTGCTCGGGTGGACGTTTATCTTTGTAGTCATAAATGGTCACTACGGTGCGACCATCTGTGCTTTTAAACGCCCATTCGTACCTCACTTTTCCGTCACCGGAGTACCACGCATTTTCTTGTGTGCAGTCATGTGGAAATCCGAATCTATTACACAACTGATTAAATGTTGTTGTAATTGATCCTCGTCCACCAGTTCCTATCCGGTCACGGCTTGTAGCTTTTACGAATCTCATAGGGTGTGATTAATTTGGTTAATAATATTTTTCGACCCTGCCAATACAAAAATGGCAGTCACGGGCAAACGACTCGGGTGAATCATTTGCCCATGACTGCCAGGAAATATTTTTGTTGTAAAAACAAAAAACACCCTCGCGGGTGCTTTCTGAAATTTGAGTATTAAATTATTGTTTAGAAATCTGGTTGTATTATGGCGCTTACGCTTTGTCGGTGACAAGCTTGGCGTGCAGGCCGCACTCGTGTTTTTCGTCGCCCTTCGCGGGATCGTAGTAGGTGCGCTCGTTTGGCAGGTCGTGTTCGAGCAGGTAGGCGTCCATCTCGGCGGGTGTCCAGTCGAGAATCGGGTTCACCTTCAGGCAGTTGAACTTCGCGTCCCACATGAAGGGCTGAAGCGTGGCGGCCCGCTGCGGATTCTGCTCTTTGCGCAGCGCGGTGATCCAGACCTTGGGAGCGAGTTCACGCATGCCGCGCTCAAAGGGTTCCAGCTTCATGATGCGGCTGAAGGATTCGACGCGTTCCACTTCATCAGGCATCGGCACCTGGCCGCCGTTGAGCGCCAGCCAGTGGGCGGCGGTCATGAGCGGGAGATAGGGCTTCAAGTTGAGGCCCAGACGCGCCCGGCTCTTTTCGGCGAAGCGGTAGGTCTCGGGGAGATTCGTCCCGTGATCGACCCAAAGGATGGGGATGTTGGCGTCCTGCTCCGTGGCGAGATGCAGAATGACGGCCTCATACGGACGGAAGTTCGTGGTGACAAGGGCCTGCCCTTCGGCCTGCGCGAGGGCCGTCTGAATGATTTCCTGGGGCGATTTGCTGCGGGCGTCGTCGTTGAGGGCTTGGAGTAGCTCGGGATTCATGCGGGGCGCTGAGTATTGACCTTATTCTCGATGTGTAAAGTAGGAAATAGAGCACGACCGAGAATCTTGGGCACAAAAAAAGGGCGCGGAGGTGATCCGCGCCCTGATGAAATGAGACTGATCGTTCCTGCTTACGCTTCCAGAGCGGCGGGGGCGATGTTCACACGACGGCCATCCTTGTCGAAAAGCACCTTGCCGTCCACGAGGGCGAAGATGGTGTGATCCCTGCCGAGACCGACGTTGCGGCCGGGAATCCACTTCGTGCCGCGCTGGCGGAGGATGATGTTGCCTGCGACGACAGCTTCGCCGCCGAATTTCTTGACGCCAAGACGCTTGCTCTGGCTGTCGCGACCGTTTTTGACGGAACCTTGTCCTTTTTTATGGGCCATAAGAGGGGAGGGGTGGGAGGATTAGGCGTTGATGGCGGTGATCTGCACGAGGGTCAGCGGCTGACGATGGCCGCGGGTCTTGTGGAAGCCCTTGCGCTTGCGGAACTTGAAGGTGGTGGCCTTGTCAGCCTTGTGCTGCTTGAGCACCTTGGCGGAAACGCTGGCGCCAGCGACGGTGGGGGCACCCACGGTGATGCTGCTGCCTTCACCGGCGGCGAGCACCTGGTCGAAGGTGGCGGTTTCGCCTTCGGCAGATTCGAGCTTCTCCACGTCGAGCTTGTCGCCCACGGAGACTTTGTACTGCTTGCCGCCTGTTTTGATGATTGCGTATGCCATAACCTGAAAAAGTAAGTGTTGTCCCACCGTCCGGGACGAGGGGCGCGGAGATTTCCACAGCTCCCCCCGTTCGGCAAGGGAAAACTTGCCGCGAACACCCAGAGGAGGCTAAATCAGGCCGCTGGAGCCTTGGAACCCCCGAAAAAGTGCGTCAGCGCCTCCATCATGCCTTCGCTGGCGACGCGCGTGGCCACGAATCCGCCGCGTGAATGCACAATCTGCTTCACCGGATCGACCGCATTGCCGGGACAGGCGATCATGCGGGCGTGGCGTTGATCGAGCATGCTGAGATCGTTGTAATTGTCTCCCGCGGCGAAGCAGGCGGCGGAATCGAGCCCGAGCAGGCGCGCCAGTTCGCTCAGCGCGGTGCCTTTGCTGTAACCGCTGTGGGAAAAGCGCAAATAGATGCCGTTCCGATGATAACCGATGTCCGGAAACTGCCGTGCATGCGTGTCGATGTAGGCACAGATGCTGTCGAGTTCGGCATCGCTGGTGGCGACGATGCCCATCTCCCCTTCACCCCCACTGATGAACGACGCATTCGTCTGCGTCTCCACCATCTGGCGGATGGCCTGCAACGAGGGCTGATGATCCTTGGCGAAGCGTTCCTGCGCCCGGCGCGCCTGACGGTTCCAGGAACCGAAATCCGTCCAGCGGCTGAAGAAGCCCGGTTTGTAGATGTCGCACTCCTGCGCGACGATGAAATCTGGTTCGGAGTAGATGCCGTGCTGCGCGAGGCCCTCGATCGTCTGGCTGAGGCTGCGGCCTGTGTTGACCACCCACGCCGCACCCTGGCCGCGCAGCAGTTGGATCATCTGCCCGAGACCCGGATGAAACACGGGATCACTCTCGGGATGCACCAGTGTGCCATCGAAGTCGAAGCAGAGGATGAAACGATGTTTGGGGGCGGCCATGAACGGGGGCGCGCATTCATGCCGCGAAAGACGCCGGCTGCAAGACCGCGATCACACGCCACAGCGCCAGACCGCAGAGCACCCACAGCACGGTTTCATAAATCACGAACACCGGCAGGCGCATTTTCCGCCGCCGTGCGCGATGCACCAGCGACTCGCCGGCCCAGAGCAGGCTGAGCACCAGCGGCGGATACAGGGCCAGATGCCGGTTTCCCCAGGTCAGCACGGGCATGTCCCAGCCGAAGTCGAGCGTGCAGACCGCGAAGGCGAGCAGGGTGAACAACACAAGCGGCACGGTCTCAGGATGCAAGGCCTGCCCGGCATGCGCCGCACGCGGCGCCACGAACCACACGATGAGCATCAGCAGGAGCAGGATGCTGGCGAGAACGACGACGAAAACGCCGCGCTCGTGCGGCAATGAATCAAAACTCCATGGCAGTTGAAGCACGGATTTCATCATGTTCAGACCGCCCTGGCTCAAACGCTCCTTCACGACATCCGGCGCATGGGATTCGAGGTAGTTCTCATAGCTCGGCAGCCTGGCGGCGGGCACCGCCTGCAGGGATTCGCGCGTCTGATGCGCCGCCGTCCACTGACGCATGGCTGTTTCATCGTCAAACCAGCGCCAGAAAAACGGCGCGGCATCGCCCAGCTTCTCCTTCGAGTGCGACAGCATCGGTCCCACGGTGATCAGGTGGCAGACGACGAGCAAGATCATGCCCAGCCAGTGATTGCGCCACACCCAGAGCGTCGTGCCGCCTTCCTGCGACCCATACGCCAGGATCATGCCCCACAGCCAGCGCAGTGTGCTCACGAAGATGAAGACGAGGACCAGCGTTGTCGCCGAGGGCAGCGTGAGATTCGCCAGAGCGGAGAAAAAGCCGATCACACCGTAGAGCCAGAGTGAATTGCGTTTCAGCGCCGCCACACAGCACACCCACGTGAGCAGAAACAAGATCTGAAACAGCACGTCGGGATAAAACGCCGACGCCGAGGGCAGCAGCACGCCGAATCCGATCGTCAGAATCGTGAGCAGCGCCGCCGGAATCGAAAACGTGCGCGCAGCGGCCAGGCCGAGCATCAACAAAAAGCCCAGGCTCAGTCCCGCGAGCCAGCGTTTGCCGGATTGCAGCACGCGCAGATCCTCGGGCGTCAGACGCCCCGATGGCTTCGGATGATCTGCCTCGATGTTCCAGGCCGCGAGCCAGGGCCAGAGCGGACGCACCAGACCATCTGTGCGATGCGGCAGCCAGTCGTTGAGCGGCTGGGAGACGCTTTTGGAAAAGTCCGGCGTCAGATCACGCCGTGTTTCGATGGCGGCACTCAGATACGCACTCTCCTGATCTGGAATGTGCCGGGCCGTCTCCTCCTGACCCTGGAACGCCCGCAGGAAGCACCAGGCGAAGAAAACCAAACACGCGAACATCACCACCCACCGGCCACCGCGCAGCCACAGTTTCGTCAGATGCAGG
>DAORHS010000391.1:0-4982 GCA_035438165.1 Prosthecobacter sp. | reverse complement strand
GATGAGGCGATGGGAGGCATCGGCCCACGAGCGACACCGACGGTGGACGTGGCGAACGGAACGGTCTTTACCCTGGGAGCCCTGGGCCTGCTCAACTGCCTGGACCTCACGACGGGTGCGCTCAAGTGGAGCCGCGAGACGCTCAAGGACTCCCACGCTTCGACGAACCTGCAGTGGGGCCGAAGTTCCTCCCCCCTGCTCTACGGTGAGCTGGTGATCTGCAGCGGTGGTGTGGGAGGAACCTCCCTCACCGCTTATCACAAAGACAGTGGCGCGATCGTCTGGCAGGCCGGTAATGATGGTGGCAGCTACAGTTCCCCCGTGCTTCTCACGCTGGCGGGTCGCGAACAAATCGTGAACGTGAACAATGATTCCGTCACCGGTCATGATCCGACGACGGGAACGGTGCTGTGGAGTTTCGACTGGCCGGGCAAGTTTCCCAAAGTGGGACAACCGGTGCAGGTTGCCCCGGATCGCCTGCTGGTGACATCAAGCTATGGCGTGAAATCTCATCTGCTCGAGATCAAGGCGGAGGAGGGAGGCAAACTGGCCGTCACGCCCCTTTGGAGCAGCAGTGCGCCGCGCACGAAGTTCAGCAGCGCGAGCGTCTTTGGCACACACGCCTACGCCGTGGACGAAGGCACGTTTTGCTGCGTGGATCTCAAGACCGGTGAACGCGTCTGGCGTGAAGGACGCTACGGTTTCGGCCAGCAAATCCGCGTAGGCGGGCAATGGATGCTCATCCAGGCGGAGAAAGGCTTCGTGGCGCTGGTGAAGGCCAATCCGGAGCGGCTGGAGGAAGTGACGCGGCTGGAGGCTCTGAGTTCCAAGACGTGGAATCCGCCAACACTCGCGGGACGCTGGCTGCTGGTGCGCAACGACCGGGAAGCGGTGTGTTATGAAATTCCGGCGAAGTAACCCGCGCCAGACTTTTTCCATTGCGGGCAGAAAGCCCGCAGCACCTACCAGACGCGGTGCAGGAAGCGCCCGATGAACCCTCTGGATGAGTCCGGCTTCATGTAGCGTCCTTCGTCGCCGGCGACCGCAGGCTCCACCTGCAGCGGCCCCTTTTGATCGATGACCTTGATGGATTTGACCTCGATGCGTGCCACCGGGCAGTCGTTGGCATCCACGGGCATGATGGCAATGCGCTGCAGGACATCCAAACCCGACACGACCTGACCAAACACAGTGTACTTGCCGTCGATGGCTCCGTAGTTGCCCAAGGCCACGTAGAACTGCGATCCGTTGGAACGGCGCTGAGGATTGACCTTGTCCGCACGGCGCGCCATGGCCACGGCCCCGACACGATGGGGGCGCTTGATCTCGGCAGGAATGGTTTTGTCCTCACCGCCAGTGCCCCATTTTTCGCGGGCAGATTCGTCTGATGTCAAGGGGTCGCCGGTCTGAACAAGGAAGCCTTCGATGGCGCGGTGAAAGGCCAGACCGTTGTAAAATCCGCTGTCGCAGTGGTCGATGAAGTTGGCCACGGTCTGCGGTGCATCGTTTGGAAACAGCTCAAACATGACCGTCTGCTTCGTGCCGCCAAAGGCAACCTCCATGACGGCGATCTTGCGCATCGAGTCCTTCGCCCAGAGGGCCGGATTCTCAGGTCGCTGGGCTGGCAGTCGCATGGGAGTGGAGGAGGCAACCGAAGCCCCCTTGGTCGTTGTACTGGAGCCACCCGACTTGTCCACCGACTGGAAAAGCGCCTTTTGCGCCTCTTCCGCCAGCTTTTCGACCTCCGCCGCAGATGAAGCCGCAGCCTTGTCCGCCGCCGGTGCCGTGCTGGGCTGGAGTGATTCGGGAGCCTTCAATTGCTGGGCGATCAATGCGGCGTGGCAGCCAAAGGCAAGCAGGCAGGTCAGGAGAGGGGTCTTCACGTGGCGTTCGCGTTGAAGGAAGGTTCGATTGAAAGGAGTCGATCAGCGCAGATTGGCGGGAATCGTCGGGCTGATCGGAGCCGGGCTGGAAGGAGCGGGCGCCGGAGCGGGTGATGAATCAATGGCAGGAGAGGAAGGAGCGGCGCTCACAGGTGCCGAATACTCATTCCGGGCGTTGTATTGATAACGCAGCTTCGGATTGCCACGCGATTTGCGCGGAGGAAGCCCCCAGCTCACATCATACGCATCCTGCTGTGAGACGGTGGGATTGCGGGAGTCAACATGTTCAAAAGAACCGCAGGAAACCAGAGCAGTCGTCGCGAGCAAGGCCGCGAATAGTAGGCGCAGGGATGTCATTGTTTGGCAGGATTGAATTCTTAACCGGCCGCGATACTAGGCGGGCTGGCTTTCACTGGCAAGATCGAAGTCTTGGACTGTCACGCCGGTCGGGCGTTCAGTTTCCACGCACCAGACGCACGGCCACATGATCGGTGTCAGGCAGGATCCGTTTGCGCAGTTCGATCGTGACGCCAGAGGCCTTGAACTCGTCGAGCACACAGGCCGCCATCTCCGCGGCCAGGGTCTCGATCAGCCTGCGTGGTCGTTCGGCGGCGAGTCTCTGGAGCCGTTCCGCCACGGCGGCGTAGTCGATGGTGGCGGAAATATCATCCTGCATCGCCTCAAATGCCCCCTGAACACGGAGGGTGACATCAGCCTCCAGAGTCTGGCTGGCGGCCCGTTCATCGTCAGGCACCCCGATGTGCGTGGTCAGGAGCAGGGAGCAGAGGTGGATTTCATCGGGCGGATTCATCGGCGGATCATGACATAAGTCCACGCCGCACGCATTCGTCGATGAGCACCCGCGTCGGAATGTTCAAATCGACCTTCAAGGCGGCATCAAGCGGCAGCCACTGAAACGCCTGGGCCTCCTCGTTCAGAACCACCCCGGGATGCTCATCCGCACAACGGGCGATGTAATTGAGCAGCAGGAAATGCGCGGAGCGCTGGAACTCCGGCGGCTCGATGCAGTCCTGCACCATCACGAATTCAATGTCCTTCAGGTTGAGCGTGGTTTCCTCGGCGATTTCGCGCACGAGCGCCTCCTCGCAGGTCTCGCCACGTTTGATCTTGCCACCCGGGATGCCCCAGCGGTGGCTCCACTTATGCGTGCGGATGAGCAGCATCTCACCGGCTTCATTCAAAATGAGCGCCCCCACGGTGGCGACCGGGATCGAGTCCCCTCGTGCCGCCTGCCCGCCCAGCAGGGCTGGCAACCGCGACAAGTCACTCACCAACATGTCGGGCCCTGCCGTCAGAAGCACTTCGGCACTCTCATATCCTGTGCAGGTGCCGATCGTGAGAACGCCGGCGGCTTTGCCCGCCTCGATGTCATGCCGCATGTCGCCGATGAAGGCGGTGTCCTCTGCACGCATGTCGAGATCGGCGAGCAGCGTGTGGATTTCCGTGCGCTTGTCGATGACGCCGCAGCGCATGACTTCAAACGCATCCCGAAGCCCAAGCGCACGGGCCTGGGCCTCCACATGCTGCGCCGGTGCGCTGCTCAGCAGCACCATGCGCCGCCCCGTGGCGGCCGCGTAGCGGATGAACTCCGCCGCATGCGGAAGCAGCGTGACGCCTGCATGCGCGTGCGGGAAGTAATCCAAGTAGAGCTGCTGCAGCCGCTCCAGCGGCACCCCCGGCAGCATTTCCTCGAAGAATTCGGTGTACGGCAGGCGGAAGCGTGATTTGAACTGCTCCCGTGTCAGCGCCTCTTGTCCGAGGGAACGCAGCATGCCGTTCACGGCATGCAGCACACTGGGCAGGTCATCCGCCAGCGTGCCGGACCAGTCGAACAGGAGATTCCGAATCATGCGCGCCGCGCATTAACTGTGGCAGGAATGTTTTGCAAACAGCGATACCTTCATTCACCGACGACGACGCCACGCCAGCAGGCCTGCAAGTCCAAGCAGCAACGCGCTGCCAGGCTCCGGCACGGGAGTGACGATAAAGTTGATGCAGTATTGAATCTGCTCGGCGCCTTCCTGGACCCAGAAGGTGTAATCACCAGGCCCCAGAGGACCGTCGAAGCCTGTGCCGCCAAACTCCGGACCTGCGTCGAGAATGGCCAGCATGTTCGTGTAGGTGTTGCCAAAACCATCCAGTTCCTCGGTCCACAGACCATTGCTCAGGTGCTGGGAAGGATCACTCATGTTGATCGTGAGGGCGTCATCGATGGCCATGAAGGACTGGTGTCCGTTGGTAGGTGCCGAGTACGTCACCAGATTAATCCCAGTGAGGTAATACCCGGCCGCGATGGTAAATGTCCAGACGTCAGCGTCCACCGGCCCCACTCCCCCCAGAGCTCCCATGGTGCCTTCGATCAGGTTGTCACCTTCCGTGAACAAAATGAAGGTCGGCGCGGCGCCGTCGCCCGAAAGCTCTCCTTCGGTCGTTTCATTCCAGTCCAAAGCCTTCGCCGTGCCGAAAGACAGAACGAGGGCCAACAACAAGAAAAGACATCTGACATTGAACATATTATCATAATTATATAAAATATATTGGATATTGTCAATCGAGCTTATTCTTTTCGTCTGGCAAACCTTCTCTCCCGCCATTTCGGACTCGCCCGCCTGCGCCTAAGCCCCCATTCTGGCCGTCATGCGCCGACTTTTCCCCCTGCTCTGCCTGCTTCTCCTCCCCTCCTGCGTTCATCTCTTCACCACCCGGGCGGAGTACACTGCCATGGCCCCGGCCGCCACCGTCGGTGGCAGCGCTTTTCGGGCGGAATTCATGCCCCAGGGCAAAGAATCAGGGATCGCCGTCAGCGCCATGGTGGTCGGCGGAGCCACCATCGCGGAAGTCGGCCCTTACCAGATGCGAATGCACGCCTTCGGCAAAGACGGCGATCAGCGCTGGTTTGAAATCAAGCGCCTGAGCCTCAGTGGCAAAGACGGCTTCGAGGCGCCGATGGAACCCCGCGGGTTCGAAGGCCGGGCCGAGTTCGCGCCCACCCAAACCGCCGGGGTCACCCGGGCAAGCCTTCTGCTGGGTCCTTACATCCGTCTCGACGCCAAAAAACAGCGCGACATCGTTCTGGAG
>DAORHS010000390.1:0-4984 GCA_035438165.1 Prosthecobacter sp. | reverse complement strand
CCGCATCCGACACGGGGCGGTGGAGCTTCTGCTTCGGCCACTGCTGGGCCATGACGATGAAGATGACGAGCTGTTTGAGCAGGTTGTCGGAAAACGCGCCTTGAAACTGCGTCCCCATCAGGCTCCAGAAGCCGCGTTTCCAGCTCTGTTCGGGAATTGGGGAAGGGGAGGCGTTCATGCGCGTTTGGCGGTTTGCAGTAGTCCGCGAGTCCTCTCGCGGTTCCGGGTGGCTTGTTCGGGCGTGGGGCAGATTTTCTTCAAAACGAAATGCGTCGGCAGATACACAAGGATGATCAGCAGCGCGACCCATGTCACGAGATAAAGTTCCGGGCTCATCCAGGTTTGCGGCTGCGCATCGTCCATGCCGAAGACGTAGTTGATGTTGCGCGGCAGATTCGGATCGGGAAGCGTTTCCCCGGCTTTCGGCAGGAAAAAGAACGCCACAAGGCACAGCCCCGAGGCGGAGGCCGTCCAGCCTTTCAGGGCGCGGTGATCATAGCCCAGTTTGAACACGAGAAAGACGAGCAGGAACGGCAGCCAGCCATGGAAGAGTGACAAACCGCGCAGGAACAGCGGCTTCGTTTCATCAAACATGTAGGCCGTCATGCCGGTCATCTTGAATCCGCAAAGCTGCACGACGTAATCCACACACCACAACGCCTGCGGCATCAAGATGCCCACGGCGGGCAGCGAGATGAGCAGCGGCTTCTCCATCCACACGCCCACGAGCGTGAGCAGCAGCGCGATGTCGCAGAAGTAGAGGAAGTTTGTCGGACCGTAGTGATACCAGTAAACGGGGATCAAAACCGCCATGAAGGCGGTGTAGGATACTTTGAGCCAGAGCGGGATCGCGGATGAAGGATGTGTTTTCATGCGAGGGGAGATTCCAGCAGGGTCAGTTGGAAGCCAAATCGACCTTGGGTGACTTTGTATTGATGAAACAAATGGAGAGACTCGCGATTCAGGCCAGTGGCGAAAACAAGAAACATCGCCCCTCACCCAACCTCTCCCCGTGGCAAACCATGGAGCAGCAAAATCAGTGGCGGGGAGAGGAGATTCGCGCTGGGCGGCTCGAAAGCGACCTCCCTCTCCCCGTCGCAGACGTTCTTTTCACCTATCATCTGATTCGGGGAGAGGGCGGGGGTGAGGGGAGATCACCGGAGTTCAATGCAGCCAGACATCAATTGCAGGCGAGACATTGCCTGCGATGTGATAGGCAAAGAAGGCTACCGCAGCCCCGGCGATCACGTCCAGCGTGTAATGCGCCCGCAGCACCAGAACTGTGGCCATTTCACCCACCGCGATCACGGCGACGGTGATGCCGAGCCACAGCGGGCCGACGTGCGCGAGTTCCAGCGCGCCGAGCACGGCCAAGGCCGTGTGGCCGGAAAAAAAGAAGTCATTACCCACCTCATACGTCACCAGCAGCGAAGGGCTGCCTGGATGCCGCCAGATCATGCCGGGAGGCGGCGGCAGCGTGCAGATGGCCTGTGAAAGCTGTCGCAGTCCGAACAGGATCAACAAGGCGATGAACGGCGCGAAACTGCCGCCAAACAACGCCAGCGCGATGACGGACAGCGCCAGTACGTCGATGAAGAACGAACTCACGATGAGCAACCGGTTCGCCGCACGATCATTCACGCTGAGCCAGCCGTGCCAGCGGGCGGTGAGATCGTGAACCAGATCGCCGAGGCCGTGACGCGGCGTGCTTTTGCGGGCGATGAGGATTTGCGTCCAATGCCAGGCGCCGAGCGCCAGCACGACGATGCCGAGGCGGATGAGGATGGTGGTGAGGTTCATGATTGGCGATGGCTGAGGGATGCGGACATGAGTGATTCGAGGCGCTGACGGATTTCGAGGGTGACAGGATCAGCGGGCATGCCGCGTGGTCGCTCCGGCGAGACTTCGATGGCTTCACCGATCATCACGACGGCTCGCATCGGCGCATGCGGCCGCGCCACGTCGGTGAGGTCTTCTTCAAAGCGCTCGACCGTTTCCAGCAGGCGCTCCGGCGCCTCCGAGGTGTCGAGATAACTGCCGGGATAGCAATGGAGCTGCTGCACGAGGTAAAGATCGGCCAGTTGCCGCCAGCGCGCGGCCTTGTCGGCCTCGGAGAGAGTTTCGTCGAGCAGATCGGGCACGATGGCGGTGCGCAGCGCCTTGATGCGCTCCATCGTGTCCTTGTCACGACGCGGAGCTTTAAGCCACCGTGCTTCGAGCGGTGAAAGCAGATGATCGATCAACGTGCCGACACGCTCCGCGAGTGATCCGGCGCGGCTTGTGCCAAGATATTCGATCTCTTTGAGCGAGAGCAACGCCTCACCGAGCTTCGCTATGCGTTCCCGCATGGAAAGATGCGTTTGCGGCTGCCAGGTGAGCTTCGTTTCGATGTCCTTCAAGACCGGGCGCAGTGTCGATTCGAGATCGCCTTCAAAGAAATAGCGCAGGAAGGTCGGATGGATCACCACCTTGCGCTTCGGGTCGATTTTTGCCGCCATCTTCGCTCCCAGCCGCGCCATGAAGGCCACGCCGTCCATCAGGTTCGCCAGATGATCGTTGCTGCGCGTGATGAAGCCTTCGGGAAACACGATCAAAGGACGCCGTGCCTCGCCGAGTATCTGCGTGGCATGATTCAGCGACTCGCGGTCCATGCCTTCACGAAACATGCTGAACCCACCCATGCGCGGCAGCAGGAAGGACTGCACCCGGCTCTGATGGAAGATGTGCCAGCTCGCCATCGTGCTGAAATTGCAGTGGACATGCGGCCGCAGACTGCGCGCGATCACCATCGGGTCACCGGGCCGGCAGTGATTCGCCGCCAGCAGCACACCATGACCTGCGTTCAGCGAGTCCCGCAGCCGTTCCGCGCCGACGCATTCGCAGGATTCGATCCCATAGGTCTTGCGCAGATGCCCCGGCAGCCAGAGATGCACCAGCGTGCTCCAGAAACGGCTGTTGCGGGACGGGATGAAACGATAGGGCTTGTCGATGATGAACTGTTGCATGGCGCAACCCTGCTCATCCCGACGCCATTCCTCGAATTGATAAAAGCCGAGGTTGTATCGACGCCGTCAATTGACGCTCAGGCACACCATCTGTCCCGCCGCGTTGCGCGCGTAGATGCGGCCATTCGCAAGCACGGGAGCGCTCCAGCAGCGGCCGCTGAGCACCTGGGTGCGGGAAATGGGCTCAAACTTCGCCGGACTGGCCTTGGCGATGATGAGTTCACCCTTAGCGCTTACGATGATCAGTTTGCCGTCGGCGGTGGCCGTCAGCGAGCAGAAGCCCGTCTTGTCGTCCTTCCATTTTTCCGTGCCCGTAGCGAAGTCGATGCACTTAAAGGTGTTGGGTTTGTCGTAGTCGCCGTCGCTGCCGTACAAATGCCCGTCGATGAGGACACACGAGTTGAACTGGTTTTTCATGACGCGGCTGCGCCAGACTTCCGTCGGTGTGGCGGAGGCGAGATCGAGCAGGGCGCAGCCTTTGTTGTAACCGGAGGAGATGAAGAGCTTCGTGCCGCTGAGGATGGGATCGGCGGCGTTCACGCCGTAACTGGTGGACCAGGTGTGCTCCCACAACACGGTGCCGTTTTTCGGATCGACTCCTTTGTAGGCGCGTCCAGAGCCGATGACGACCTGGTCCTTGCCGTTCACGCTGATGGGGTAGGGCGTGGAGTAGCCCGCGTTATCCGTGTCGGACTTCCAGACGAGCTTGCCGGTGGCTTTTTCGACGGCGGCCCCAGCCTTGCCGACGTTGATGATGATCAGATCGCCGGAAACGAGCGGCGAGCCGGAGAAGCCCCAGTCGGGAATGTTCGCCTCCGTCTCTTGCTGGATGTTCTTCTGCCACACGATCTTTCCTGTAGCCGCGTCGAAGCAGAACAGATCGCCCCAGCGGCTCAAATGATATGCCTTGCCGTCTTCAATCGTCGGCGTGGCCGAGGTGCCGCCTTCGTAATACTTGTCACCGAGGTCAGCGGGGTAATCGTGTTTCCAGATCAACTTGCCACCAGCAGCGTCGAGGCAAAACACCGTGTCTTTGCCATCCGAGTGTCCGGTCGTGTAAACGCGGCCATCCGAGACGGTGAAGGATGAAAAGCCGATGCCTGGGTTCGCATACCAGAGCTTTTTCACTTCGGTACCGGTGAGTTTTTCGGCCGAGATGCCATCGTGATTCGGTCCGCGCCAGATCGGCCAGTCAGCGGCGAGGGTCGAGGATGCGAAGGCGAGAAGAAGCAGGGAGGTTTTCATGCGAGTGGTTAAAGCAGTTTCATTAAAACGCCCGGCAGCGGCAACTCGAAGAACATTTTTTCATCCGTGGCAGGATGGATGAAGCGCAGCTCGCTGGCGTGGAGGGCGAGGCGTCGGGCGGGATCGGTCACGGCACCGTATGCCTTGTCGCCGACGATGGGGTGGCCCATGTCGGAGAGGTGGACGCGGATCTGATGGCGGCGGCCGGTTTCGAGCTTCAGTTCGACGAGCGTGGTGTTGTGCGTGCGCTTGAGCACCTTGAAGTGGGTGATGGCCTCGCGGGTGTCTTCATCGGGCGGGACGCTGCGGACGCGGAGGGAGAATTCTTCGTTGAGATGGCAGCGCAGGGTGCCGGAATCGCGTTTCATGACGCCTTCGACGATGGCGAGGTAGGTCTTGTCAAACTGGTGCCAGTTCCGTTGCAGGATGCGTTTGTAGGGCTCGGTCTTGGCAAAGACGATGAGGCCGGAGGTGTCGCGGTCGAGACGATGGACGATCCAGACGCGGTTGCGCGCATCGGTGGCGCGGACGTGGTCGGTGAGTGCGGCATAGGCGGTGCGGCCGTTGCCGGAGTCCGTGGCGACGGTGAGCCAGCCGGCGCCTTTGTTCAGCACGATGATGGCCTCATCTTCGTGGATGATCTCCAGTCCTGCGGGCAGCGGCTTGGCGGTTTTTTGCGGGGCTCGCTCGACCTTGATGGTGATCTTGTCGCCGGGCTTGAGCTTGTGATCGTG
>DAORHS010000389.1:0-4989 GCA_035438165.1 Prosthecobacter sp. | reverse complement strand
TGCCGTATCTGCGTGCGGCGGAACAGAGCATTGCCGCGAGTGTGAAATCGCTCGCCGCATTGCCAGCATCGTATCCGCCCATAGATGAAGACGCGGCACTGGGCTGGGTGATGAAGAAAACGGGCAAGGAACTGGCCGAAAGCCAGCAGCGGGCGGTGCGCGAGGCCTTGCGGCAGCGGTTGCTCATCATCACCGGCGGCCCGGGTGTCGGAAAGACCACGATCCTGCGCAGCATCCTGCTGATTTTGCAAAGCAAGCAGGTCAAGCTCGTGCTCGCCGCTCCCACGGGCCGCGCAGCGAAGCGATTGAGCGAAAGCACCGGCCTGGAGGCGAAGACGCTGCACCGCCTGCTCGAATACCAGGGGGAAGGCCGTTGGGGCCGGCATCGCGGCAAGCCGTTGGCGGGCGATCTCTTCGTCATCGACGAGGCTTCGATGATCGACGCTCCCTTGATGGCGCAGTTGCTCTCCGCGCTGCCTCAGGGAGCACATTTGCTCATCGTGGGCGATGCGGATCAGCTCCCGTCGGTCGGACCCGGCATGGTGCTGCATGATTTGATCGCCAGCGGTGCTGTTCCGTGTGTGAAGCTCACGGAAATCTTCCGCCAGGCCGCCAGCAGCCGCATCATCACCCGCGCGCATGCCATCAATCGCGGCCAGGTGCCCGATTTGAAGCCGTCACGCGGCAGCGACTTCTTCTTCCTCGAAGCCGGCGAGCCGGATGAGATTCTCGACACCATCGTGCAACTCGCCCACACGCGACTGCCGGCGAAGTATGGCTTCGATCCCATCGCCGACATCCAGGTGCTCACGCCGATGAACCGCAACCTGCTCGGCACCGCGTCGCTCAATCACTCGCTGCAGCTCGCCTTGAATCCGCCGAACGAGCTCAAGTTCGAAATCGAGCGCTTCGGCGTGACCTTCCGCGTCGGCGACAAGGTCATCCAGACGCACAACAACTACGACAAGGAGGTCTTCAACGGCGACATCGGGCACATCGTCACCATCGACGCCGATCCGGTGAAAGTTCACGTCCGCTACGATGCGGACCGCCTCGTCGCCTACGAACCCGGCGAACTCGACGAACTGCAGCTCGCATTCGCGCTCACCATTCACAAAAGCCAGGGCAGCGAGTTCCCCTGCGTCGTCATCCCCGTCAGCACACAGCATTACGTCCTGCTCGAGCGCAGCCTGATCTACACCGCCATCACACGCGCGAAGAAGCTGTGCGTACTCGTCGGCGATGAACGGGCGCTGTCACTGGCTGTGAGCAAGCAGGAGAGCCGGAAGCGATTCACCGGGCTGGGTGGAATGCTCTGAACAAACGGCTCTCAAAGCCACGTAGGTTTGAGGCTCACAACCCAAACCACTTCACCATGCCCACTTCACGCCGCTCCTTCCTGAAGAACTCCACGCTCGCCTCCGCCGCTGTCGCCTTTCCGGCGTTGGTGCGTGGCCAGAACCTCAACAGCAGGCTGCAGGTGGCCTGTGTCGGAGTGAACGGGATGGGTTACAGTGATCTGCACAACGTGGGATCCCATGCGGCGGTGAAGTTTGTCGGCTTCTGCGATGTGGATGCCAATCGCTTCGACAAGGCGGATGCGGAGTTTCCGGGCGTGAAGCACTTTTCGGACTATCGCGAGATGTTCAGCACGCTGGGTGATGGTTTTGACGCGGTGACCGTCGGGATTCCTGACCACATGCATGCGCCGGTCGCGGTGGCGGCGATGCAGAAGGGCAAGCATGTCTATTGTCAGAAGCCGCTGGCGCACACGGTGTGGGAGGCACGGCAGATGCGCCTGTGGGCGGAGAAGAAGAATCTCACGACGCAGATGGGCAATCAGATCCATTCGGCCATCGAGTACCGCATGGGCACGCGTCTGATCAAAGAAGGTGCGATTGGCAAGATCAAGGAAGTGTATTCCTGGGTCGGCGTGACGGGCAACGAGCGCACGCGTATGTTTCAGCCGCCGCCTTCGGCTCCCGTGCCGGGGAATTTGAACTGGGACCTGTGGATCGGCGCGGCACCGATGCGTGAGTATGCGCCGGCGTATCATCCCTTCATCTGGCGTGACTGGCAGGACTTCGGCGGCGGCGGTTTGGGCGACTTCGGCTGCCACATCATGGACCCGGTGTTCACCGCGCTCGATCTGACCGCGCCGATCAGCGTGGTCGCCAAGAACAGCGGCATCAACAATCAAATCTGGCCCACGCACGAGACGATCCACTACGTCTTCCCCGGCACGGAGTACACCGCAGGCAAAACGATGAAGCTCACCTGGATGGACGGCGGCCTGAAGCCGAGCCACAAGCTGGCACAGATGCCCGGCGACATCGACCTGCCGGGTAGCGGCAGCATTTTCATCGGCGAAGGCGGCACGATGGTGCTCGCGCATGTGGCCGGGCCACGACTCTATCCGCTCGACAAATTCACCGGCTTCAAATATCCGAAGGAGGAAGCGCGCAGCCACTGGCACACCTGGGTGGACGCCTGCCTCGCGGGCAAAAAGACCAGCGACGGCTTCCACTACGCCGGACCGCTGGCGGAAACCGTGCAGCTCGGCAACGTGGCCACGCGTCTCGCGATTCCGAAGATTGATCCGGTCACCGGACGCATGGAGGAGGCGAACAAGGTGCTGGAGTGGGACGCGGCGAACCTGCGCTTTACGAACGCGCCGGAGGCCGACAAGCTGCTGACGAAGACCTATCGCAAGGGCTTCGAGGTGGCGGCAGCGTAATACAGCCTGGATTCGCAATTTCAAAAAATCTGCGCGCCGAACGGGAAAGTTCGGCGGGCATTTTTTTCGATGCGCAATTGATCGGCTGGCGTAGTTATTGCGTCAGACACTGGCATGAATTCGGAACACACGAACGAATCGTCTCCCTCTCTCAGCGGCAGCCTCCTGCTCGCGTCTCCGGCCTTGCGGGACTCGAACTTTGCGCGCTCGGTGGTTTTCATGGCGGCGCACAACGCCAAGGATGGTGCCTTCGGCTACATCCTGAACCGCCCGCTGGAGCAACGCGTGGCCGATCTGCTGCCGGATCAGGACCTGGGAGCGCTCGGTGAAGTGCCGGTGTTCATGGGCGGCCCGGTTTCGACCGACAAGCTCGCCTTTGCCGCGCTGCACTGGAACAAGCGCCGCCGTACGCTGCGCTGCCAGACGCATCTCTCCGTGGCCGATGCGCTGCATGCGCTGAGTCTGGGTCACGACGTGCGCGGCTTCGTCGGCTACTCCGGCTGGAGCGGCGGCCAGCTCGAAAATGAGCTCGAACTGCGCTCCTGGATCACCACCAAGGCACGTCCGCTGGTGCTCACCGTCGAAACGCCGACGCAGATGTGGGGCGCGATCCTCAAGGACATGGGCCCGGTTTACCAGGTGATGGCCGGCATGCCGGAGGATGTGAGTTTGAATTGAGCACGCTGGAGGCGTGAGCAACCACGGCTCTGACTCTACTTCGAGAACTCCTTGTCGATCGCGTCGAGGTACTTCGAGATCGGATCGGTGCGCTCGGGGAGTTCCTTCTGGATCGTGGCGGGCAGGTTGAGGTAGTCGTCAAACTTGCCGGAGAGGCGGCTGCTTTCGCTGGCCTCGAACCAGTCGAGGTAGTCACGCACGGCGACGGACTTCTGATACGCGACGAGGGCAAACGCGTGCAGCGTGGCGAGGCGCTTGTCCATGTCCTTGGTTTTTCCCGCCTGCAGGTCAACCACGGCGGCGAGATAGCCCGTTACCACCGGACGGAACAGGATGCTGACACGCAGTTCCAAGGCACGCAGGGAGGCGACGTTGAAATTGAGAATGGCGACGCGATCCGGACGCTTGAGGATGTGCTGGTATTCCTCCAGCGGCAGAAACACCGGCACCCTGTCGGATTTGACGGCCGCCGTGCTGGCAGCGTCCCCTGTGGCGGGCTTGATCATGCCGGCCGGGACAGGTTTGGCGTTCGGGTTGGTGGTGTGAGGTGCGCCGGACGAAGACGGCGACGGGCGGGAGGCCGGTTTGGCGTTGGGATTGGTCGTGCGCGGCTTGCCGGAGTCCTTGACCGCAGCCTTGGGCTTGGCCTCAGCTTTCTTGGGCTCTTCCTTTTTCGCGGGTTCCGCTTCTTTCTCGTCTTGGGGCTTCGGCTTGCCTTTGAAGAAATCCAGCAGCGGTGACTTGGTCGGATGCGCCGCATCCGGAGAGAGCCACTGCCACGCATCGGCAAGCGCAGGTGAAAGCAGACGTGCAAACCCGACTGTTTCGGGCGGCGCTGCGGACGCCTGCTCCTCTCCGTCCGCCTTTTCGTCCTCCTTGTCCGTGGCGGGTTTCTTGTCGCCACGGAACCAGTTGAGCGGATTGAGGAGGGAGGGCTTTTTCTCCTCTTTGACCTCCGGCTCCTCTTTCACCGCGGTCCGGGGCTTTTCGATTTCAGCGGCCTTGGATTTGTCAGGCTCCTTCTTGTCCTCGTGGCCGGCACCAAAGAGGCGGCCGATGAATCCGGGCTTCTTTTCCTCCTCCGTTTGATCGCCCTTCTCGTCAGCGGCGCCCGCCACAGGCTTCTCGTCGGCCTTGAGTTCCGTCTCTTTTTCCTTGGGATCGGGATCCCCCAGGAAGAGCAGGCGGCGAAGAATGCTGCGTTTCGGCTTGTCGGCCTCGTCTGTGGGAGGCTCCTCCGTGACACCTGCAGGTTTTTTCGTTTGGGGGGTGGCAGCGTGCGGGGCTGGTGGCGGTGCCTGTTTCGACTCGATGGCCGCCAAGACTGGCAGCGGCGCCGGCAGGATGAACGGACGCGGCTTCACATTCTTCGGCACGTCCGCAGCGGGCGCCTCATAGCGAATGGTGATGGCTTCTTCGATGGCCTTCAGGCTTTCGGCGGGCGTGTAGGGCTCGGCGATGCCGGGCTTGGAAAGCGTGGCAAGCTGGAGCGACCACCATTTGTTCAGGCTTGAAGCCGAGGCGGCGAAGTTTGGAAAGGCCGCGCTGAGCAGTTCGCGCTCGGAGCGCGGATC
>DAORHS010000388.1:0-4989 GCA_035438165.1 Prosthecobacter sp. | reverse complement strand
GGTTGGAAACTGAAAAAGTGGTTCATGGAAAGTGGGAAGATGAGCTGGAACGCAAAACGGGCCGGCTCGTGTGAGCCGGCCCGTCGAAGGCTTGGAAGGTTGCTGTGTTCGTTTCGGATTACAGGCCTTTGCTCACAATGTATTTCACAAGATCGACAACTCGGTTGGAGTAGCCCCACTCGTTGTCGTACCAGCTCACGAGCTTGAAGAACTTGCTGTTCAGCTCGATGCCGGAACCGGCGTCGAAGATGGAACTGCTCTGGTCGTGGATGAAATCGGTGGAGACCACTTCGTCGCTGGTCCAAGAAAGGATGCCTTTGAGGTAGGTCTCGCTGGCCTTCTTCATGGCGGCGCTGATTTCCTTATAGCTGGTTTCCTTCTCCGTCTTCACGGTGAGATCGACCACGGAAACCGTCGGCGTCGGGACGCGGAAGGACATGCCGGTGAGCTTGCCCTTCACTTCCGGGATGGCGAGGCCCACGGCCTTGGCGGCACCGGTGCTGCTTGGGATGATATTGATGGCAGCGCTGCGGCCACCTTTCCAATCCTTGGCGCTCGGACCGTCCACGGTCTTCTGCGTGGCGGTGTAGCTGTGGATGGTGGTCATGAGGCCTTCAGCCACGCCGAAACCTTCCTTGAGCAGCACATGCACCACGGGAGCGAGGCAGTTCGTGGTGCAGGAGGCGTTGGAGATGACGTGGTGCTTGCTGGCATCATACTTCTCATGGTTTACGCCCATGACGACGGTGATGTCCTCTTCCTTGCCGGGAGCGGAAATGATGACCTTCTTCGCACCGGCGTCGATGTGGCCCTGCGCCTTGCTGCGCTCGGTGAAGAGACCGGTGGACTCGATCACGATGTCCACGCCGAGTTCCTTCCACGGAAGGGCGGACGGACCCGCGCGCACGGCGAGGCATTTGATCTCGTTGCCATCGACCACAAGGATGTCGTCCTCGGCAAGTTCGGGGCTGCTCTTCTTGGAAAAGACGTTCTCACGGGCTTTGCCCTGCGTGGAGTCGTACTTTACGAGGTAGGCCAGGTTGTCCGCAGGGACGAGGTCATTGACGGCAACGACCTGGATCTCCTTGCCCAGGAGTCCCTGATCACAGATTGCGCGAAAGACGAGGCGGCCGATGCGCCCGAAACCATTGATGCCGATTTTGACCATATAATGTGTGCTGTTATTGGATTTTTTAAGGGCGGCAGTCCTACCGCCGGGGGGTGGGAGTGTCAACCCCGTTGGCAGCAGGTTTCGGGCCGCTCAGATGACTGGTTGCAGAGATCGTGGCACTTCTTAACGATGAACAAATGGCATCCCAAAAAGCCCCCGACCTAACCCTGCGCCTCCGTGAAAACGCCTGGATCGGCGATGCCGTGCTCGAACTTTATGTCCGCAGCCATATCCTGCGCCAGGAAGGCAAGGTCGATGCCGAGATGAAGACCCGCTTCACCTGCAACCAATTCCTCTCCTGCCACGGCAATCCCACCGCCGTCGAGGCCGACATCGGTGTCATCTACCAGCGCGAAGGCCTCGAAGCCGCCTTCACCTGGATTCGTGACACCTTGGAGCCGCTATTTGTGAAGCAGGAGGCCAAACGCAAACGCACCGGGAAGTAGGAGCGCTGACCTCCGAGTCCGCAGCGCCCCGCCGAAGGAAAGTCGCTCTTCATCATCATTCGCCAACGGAACATGTTTGCGTGAATGCTGCGGGCTCGGAGGCCCGCGCTCCATCACACGCGTTGCCCCAGCGCTTTGAGCTTCGCCTCGCCTTCATTCCACGGCACCTCATGCGGCAGCCGCTTCGTCGCTGCGGCAAGCGCCGCCGTCACACCCGCCGCCTCGCCCATCGCCACGGAGTTGCCGGTCACGCGATAACTCGCATGCGCGATGAAATCGCCGCTGATGTTGCGCCCGGCCATCATCAGGCCATCCACATCCTTCGCGATCAGCGCCCGCAGCGGCACATCATACGGTTTCACTTTCACACCCGCATTGCTGTAAGCCGCCGTTTTGTTCGCCTCCTTGCTCAGCGCGTGGATGTCCACTGGGAAAGTCGGACGCACGACCGCATCGTCATAACGCGCACCAGCGATGAGATCGTCCTTGTTCACCGTGTAACGTCCCGCGATGCGCCGCCCGTCGCGCACGCCGATCTGTTCGGCGGTGGCGGCAATTTGCAGCCCCTCCCACGGACCGCCGAGCTTGCGCAGACCGTTCACGATCTTGTGCAGTTCCGCGCGGGCCTGCACCGTGGCCTCGGTGATCTTCTCCGCGTCGAAACACGGCACGCCGTATTGATGGTTCATCATCACCAGCAACAGATTGTCACGCACCTGCCACAGTGTCGGCTTGGAATACGATGGGAAATGCTCCCCGCGCTGGATCTCCTTCAAAAACACGTCTTTGGCGATGCCGTCGGCCCGGCTAGGATCGGAGCCATGAATGAACGGCTGCAACGCCGCCACATCCTTGCAAACGAGCAGCGCATTGAGCGACATCGGCTGGCACGGGCAGGAGTCCGCCTCGCCATACTCGAAACTGCATCCCGCTAGCGCTCCAAGATCGCCATCGCCCGTCGTGTCGATGAAAACCGGCGCTCTCCACGCTTGTCGGCCCGACTTCGACTCGGTCACGATTGTTGTGAGTCTTTTCCCTTCGCGATACGCGGCGCTCACACGCGTGTGGAGCTGAAATTTCACACCCGCCTCCACAAACATCTCCTCCAGTAGCAGCTTCATGCCCTCCGGCTCATACACGACGTTGCCTTTGCTCGTGCCGCGCCGCATGTCGCGCTCGTCGAGACGCTTCAGCAGCTCTTGGTTGAAGCCAGGCTTGTCGAAATCCAGCAGGTAGCCCAGCAAACCCGCCGTCCACACGCCGCCGAGGCAGCCACGCCATTCAAACACGCGCACCTTCGCCCCGGCACGCGCCGCCGTGATCGCCGCCGCGATTCCCGCCGGCCCCGCGCCGCACACGATCACATCCGCATCCTCCACCAGCGGCAAATCGCGTGCCTCTTCATGAAACTGCCCCGCAATCGCCCTCTCCACCTCCGCCGCATTCATCACACCCGGCGTGACGAGCGCCCCGGAAAATGCGGCGCGGAGGAAGGAACGGCGTTTCAGGTCGTTGGATGTGGCTGGAGTGTCCATGGTGAAAAGAGTCTGAATCAAATCACCTTTGGACGCCATTCTTTATCGCATGCGCTTTCTCGTCTTCCTCGCTCTCAGCGCCCACATCCTCGCCAAACCGCCCACCATTGAGGCAGGACGGCAGCATTGGGCCTTTCAGCCGCTGAGCACCGCGAAGCCGCCCGCCGTGAAAAACACCGCTTGGCCGAAAAATGACGTGGATCGTTTCATCCTGGCCGCATTGGAGAAAAACGGCCAATCCCCCGCCCCAGAGGCCGATCCCGCCACTTTGATCCGACGCATGACGCTCGATCTGACCGGCCTGCTGCCGGCGCCGGAAGAAATCACCGCCTTTGTGTCCAACATGTCCGACTCGTCTGACCAGCCGGACGCCTACGCCGCCCTCATCGACCGCCTCCTGCAAAGCCCTCGCTATGGCGAGCGCTGGGGTCGTCACTGGCTCGATCTCCCCCGCTATGCGGACACCGGCGGCACGCACAACGACCTCGACCGGCCGCACGCCTGGAAATACCGCGATTACGTCATCCGCAGCTTCAACGACGACAAACCGTATGCCCGCTTCGTGGCTGAGCAGCTCGCTGGAGATGAGATTGAAGGCGCGAACGAGGAGTCGCTCATCGCCACCGGCTTTGGCCGCAATGGCACGAGCAACGACGACAACATGGGCAAGAACGACGAAGCCCTGGCCCAATACCGCGCCGACCAGCTCGACGATGTCATTTCGACCACCAGCAGCGTCTTCCTCGGTCTCACGCTCGGCTGCGCCCGCTGTCACGACCACAAAACCGATCCGCTGCTGCAACGCGACTACTACAGCCTACTCGCCATCTTCAACGGCACCGAAAAATACGGCCTCGTGCCCGGCACGCAGGACAAGGACGACAAACGCGTCAAGATCGACGAGACCGCGAAGGTCCATGCTCTCATCGAAACGACGCCGCAGGTGCCGCCCACGCACATCATGCTTCGCGGTAGCGCCCTGAATCTGGGCGAGGAAGTTCCGCCAGCCGTGCCCGTGTTGTTCAAACCGGTCTCCTTCCCCGCACCTGCCGCCAAGACCTCGCTGCGCCGCAAAACGCTCGCCGAGTGGATCACCTCTCCTGACAACGCCCTCGCGTGGCGTGTCATCGCCAATCGAATCTGGCAGCATCACTTCGGCCAAGGCCTCGTCGCCTCGCCCAGCAACTTCGGCTTCACCGGCTCCAAGCCAACGCATCCAGAACTGCTCGATTTCCTCGCTCATCAGCTCATTCACAACGGCGGTCACTTCAAACCGCTGCACAAGATGATCCTCATGTCGGCAACTTATCGCCAGAGTCGCTCAACGCTTCAGCGAATGGAGGCTGAGGTCATCCGCGACTCCATCCTCACAGCCAGTGGCAAGCTCAACCCCAAACTCGGCGGTCCCGGCATCAAACCACGCCTGCGCCCCGATCTCCTGCCCGTCAGCCAGCGCAACAAATGGCCCGTGTTGCAAAAAGAAGGCCCGGAGCAGTGGCGGCGCAGCGTGTACATCTATGTGAAGCGCCAGCTTCTCATGCCCAGCATGGAACTGTTCGACGCTCCCACCACCACCGACAGTTGCGCCCTGCGGCTCGACAGCACCGTGCCCACCCAGGCCCTAGTTCTCATGAACGACGAGTTCGTCGAGGAACAAGCGGCCTTCCTCGCCCAACGCTCCACCTCCGACACGCTCGAAAAGACCATCCAGCGCATGTTCATGCTCACGCTGAGCCATAAAGCCGATGCAGATCGACTCCAACAGTCCCTCGACTTCGTGAAAGCCCGCGAGGCCGCCAGCACGCGAGATCAAGCCCTCGCCGATCTCGCCCACGTC
>DAORHS010000387.1:0-4994 GCA_035438165.1 Prosthecobacter sp. | reverse complement strand
GTTGCCTGCGGCATCGTAAGCGAACGTGTTGGTGATGCCTGCGGCATCCACGGTGGTGATCAGGCGGCCCAGGGTGTCGTAGGTGTTGGTGACGGTCTGAGACAGAGGGTTGGTGACGCTCAAGGCGAGGCCACCGGGGTCGAACTTTGTGAGCGTCGTCGGCCGCACAGAGGACTGTGCGGACCACTTTACCGCCACTCGTGCTTCCGATGCCGTCCGCGAAGCTGCGCCTTCACCGACGGACAGCCTTATCGCCAAAACCTGCCGACGTCGCCCGTCGTTTGAATCGGGTCTCGCAGCGAAGTCCTTGTTCTCAAACTCAGCCCCAAGTTCGAACTCGTCGCCCGCAACCGCGTCGAAGGCGACACCTCCGACCACAGCACCGCCCCCGCCATCAGCAACGGTCAGCTCTTTATCCGCTCCGCGAAGACGCTGTGCTGCCATTGGGGAGTGAAGCGTTGCACGCCGCGCTAGCGTGGTTGGAGGGCTCGGGAGGAGCGGTCCTCGTGGCGTAGCGAAACCTGTACCTGACAGCCGTGATGCCGCCCGGATGAGGGGCTCCCCCATTTCTGCCGGGGTTCCTACCGGACGCCGGAGCGGAGACCCCGGTCGGCGCGGGGTGTTCCATGGACGGCGGAACTCCGCCCCCGGACGGCCCAGTGGTGCCCCCATTCGGCGGAACTCCGCCCCCGCGCCGCTCGGGGGCGATACCATTCCGTCCGGGAACCGCCCCCATTTGACGGAGGGAAGACCCCGCTGCGTTCGGGGTCCATACCCTTCGGCGCAGGGACGCCCCCGAAGGGCGGAAGGACGACCCCGCTGTGTCCGGGGTCCATACCATTCCAAGCGGGGAAGGCCCCGTTTCTCTGCAAAGGCTCATTTATGGAGGGATGCCTCCCTGCAGCTCAAACGCTTCATCTGCAAAGACCAACCTCCCCCCCTCGTGAATTAGGAATCCGAATTGGCACCCCGGAGGCTCCGACACGTCAGTTCACAATCCGAACTGAGACCGCGGAGGCTGGCACATGCCATTTCGGAATCGGAATTGAGAGGTCGGAAGGTGGGAGACGCCAATTCGGATTCCGAACTGACACCACCGAGCTTGGGACTCGCCAATTCGGAATCAGAATTGGGAGGCCAGAGCCTCCGCACCTCCAGTTCGGATTCCGAACTGAGGCTCCCGAGCTTCTGGATCGTCATTTTCCAATCAGATTTGCTATTCCTCACCGTCCCGGATGCCCCGCCCGAATTCACGCTGGCACCTAGGAGCCTCAGTCCCGCCATGACGAAAGGAATGAACGGAGCCGATTCAACACTACTGCTCCTACTTGCTTGCGGGCGGCGCGGCTTGCGCCTTCGCCTTGGTGGCGGCGATTTCGTTTTCCAATGCCTCCGCCTTCACCACCTCGCCCTTCGCACGGTAGGAAATTGCCAGGCTGCCCATTGCCGTGAGCGTATCGGGGTGCCCCGGGCCGTTCACCTTGCGGCGGAGCGGCAGCACCTCCTCTCGAAGCTTGAGCGCCTCGTCCTGGCGGCCGGTGGCGGCGTATGAAAGCGCCAGGTTGTGCATCGCTTTGAGCGTGTCGGAGTGCTCCGGGCCGTTCACCTTGCGGCGGATCTGCAACTCCTCTGCTTGCAGCTTGAGTGCATCTTCCTGGCGGCCGACTTTGTAGTAGGAAACAGCCAGGCTACCCATCGCAAAGAGCGTATTTGGATGTTCTGGACCAATCACCTTGCGACTGAGCGGCAACACCTCCTCTAGCAACTTGAGCGCTTCGTCTCGGCGGTCGGCGGACTTATAGAATAATGCCAGATTATTCATCGCCCTGAGTGTCTCAGGGTGCTCCGGGCCGAGTATCCTGCGATGCAGTGGCATCACTTCCTCTTGCAGCTTGAGCGCCTCGCCCCGACGGTCGGCGGACTTATAATAGAGATACGCCAAATTGTTCATCGCTCTGAGCGTCTCAGGGTGCTCCGGGCCGAGTATCCTGCGATGCAGTGGCAGCACTTCCTCTTGCAGCTTGAGCGCCTCATCCCGACGTCCGACGGCAGAGTAGCAAAGCGCCAGATCATTCACCGCATCAAGCGTGTAAGGGTGTTCCGGGCCGAGCATTTTGTGGCTAAGAGCCAGTGCCTCCTCTAGCAGTTTGAGCGCCTCGCCTCGGCGGCCAGCCTCGTAATAGGAATTAGATAGGTTGCCCATGGCTCCGAATGTGTCGGGGTGCTCTGGGCCTAGCTTCTTGTGGCTTAGCGCCAGCACCTTCTCGCGTAGCTTGAGAGCCTCGTCCCGGCGGCCGGCAGCGGAGTAGGAATTTGCCAGGTTACCCATCGCTACGAGCGTCTCGGGGTGCTCCTGACCGAGCTTCTTATCGCTGAGCACCAGCACTTCCTCTTTCATCTTGAGCGCCTCGTCCTCGCGTCCGGCGGCGGAGTAGGAAACCGCCAGATTGTTCATCGCCTTGAGCGTCGCGGCGTGCTCCGGACCTAGCACCTTGAGGCGAAGAGCCAGCACCTCCTCTTGCATCTTCAACCCATCTTTCAGGCGGCCGACGTCGCAGTAGGTGTTCGCCAGATTGCTCATCGCCATGAGGGTGTCGAGGTTCTCCGGGCCAAATACCTTGCGACGGAGAGCCAGCACTTCCTCTTGCGTCTTGAGCGCATCCTCCAGGCGACCGGCGGTGGAGTAGTGAGCCGCCAGGTTATGCATCGCATTGAGCGTGTCAGGATGCTCCGGACTGGAGGTGGCAAGGTGATAGTCGCGCACTTTTTCCTGCAGCGGGATGGCCTGCCCCGCGAGCCCGAGGGCGAGGTAAGTGTTGCCGAGAGTGGCTTGAAGCTTCGCCCGCTGAGCGGGCTGGGCGGCGAGGTCGGTTTCGAGTTTCTTCGCGGCCTTGTCGAGCAACTCCACCACTCTAATTTCACGACCGTCACGCGCCGGGTCTGGGCTTTGGAAAACGTCAGTGAGGAACTTCGCAATGTCCTCAGCGTCCTTGCGCGCGAGATCCTTCGCGTCGCGCTCGGCGGCGACTTTGACGAGCGCCTCGGCGGTTTCCTGCTCCGCCCGCGTGGCGCGCACCGCCTGCCAGGTGCTCACCGCCGTGGCGGCCACCAGCACGGCGGCGATGGCGGTGGCGACGCGCAGCGCGGCTTTGTTGCGCCGGGCGAATTTGCGGAACTGGTAGCCCGCGCTCGGCGGTGTGGCGCTCACTGCTTCATCTGCGAGGAAGTGCGCGATATCCTGCGCGAAGGCGCTGGCCGTCTCGTAGCGGCGGGCGCGGTCCTTTTCGATGGCCTTCATCACGATCCAGTCGAGGTCGGATTCGACGAGGCGATGCAATTTCTCCGGCTCGATATGCCGGGCCTTCGCAAGCGTGGTGCGCTCATCACCAGCCATCGTGCTCAGGCGCGACGAGGGTTTCGGCGGCTCGACCTCGCGGATGATGCGGCGCATTTCCTCGTAACCGGCCGAGGCCAGCGTCTTCGCATCGAAGGGCGGCTTGCCCGTGAGCAGTTCGTAAAGCAGGATGCCCAGCGCGTAGATGTCGCTGCGCGTGTCGATGTCCAGCCCGCTGAGGCTGGCCTGCTCCGGACTCATATAGACGGGTGTGCCGATGAACTGGTCGAAGCGGGTGAAGAGCGTCTTGTCCGTGAGCCTGCCATGCGTGGCCTTGGCGATGCCGAAATCAATGACCTTCACCACCGGCTTGTCGCCGTGCAGCGTGACCATGACGTTGGACGGCTTGATGTCGCGGTGGATGACGCCCTTCTGGTGCGCGTGCTGGATCGCCGCGCACACGTCGCCAAACAGCCCCAGCCGCTCCCGCGTGCCAAGCCGGGCCTCATCGCAGAACTGCGTGATCGGAATGCCTTTCACCAGCTCCATGACAAAGAACGGCCGCCCCTGGTCTGTCGCGCCCGCGTCGAAGACCTTCGCGATGTTCGAGTGGTCCATCATCGCCAGCGCCTGCCGCTCCTGCTCAAAGCGTGCGATGACCTCCTTCGTGTCCATTCCCAGCTTGATGATCTTGAGCGCGACCTTGCGGGAGATGGGCTTGCTCTGCTCCGCCATCCAGACCGAGCCGAAACCGCCCTCGCCGATCTGCTGCAGCAGCTTGTAGGGACCGATCAGATCACCCTCCTGCTCCGCCGCCCGTGCCGCGATCTTCTGCCGTTCTTCCAGGCTGAGAGGCAGCGTCGCCAGATCGTCCGAAATCTCAGCGGGAGAGGCGGCGTGCGGATCGTCAGTCGAGTCCATGCGGGAGATGCTGAGCCAATCGGCGCGGGATTGCAACCTCTGAACCTTTAGCGCCCGGGGAGCTGTACTTCAGAGTGGTCCGCACAGTCCTCTGTGCGGTGCTCCGCAGCACGCCCCCACTCCGCATGTCACAGAGACTTTCCAGCACGCGTGAACGTTTTCGCAAAATGCAGAACACACCTGTCACACGCCGCACAGAGGACTGTGCGGACCACTTTCACCGCCACTCATGCTTCGGATACCGCCCGCGAAGCTGCGCTTTCACCGCCGGATAACCTTCCTTCCAGAACCTTCCAATGTCTCCCGTCGTCTGAATCGGCCGTTGTGCGGGTGAGAGCAGATGGACGGTGACGCTGACACGACCTGCGGCGACTTTGGGGTTCTCGTTCACGTCATACATGTGCTGCAGCACGGCGCTGACACTGGGGGGCTGCTTCTCATCATAGACGATGCGGGCGGTCTTGCCGTTCTTGAGCGCGTAGCGTTCGGGAGCGTATTGGTTGAGCATCTCGCGCTGACTGTGGCTGAGCCATTGGTGCAGGGCAGGGAAGACCTCGCGGTCTTTGAGGGCGCGGTAGGTGGTGCAGCCGTGGCAGAGCTGCTCGATGAGGATGTGGCGGTCCTCTTCGCCGATGGGCGGGATTTCGAGATCGGGCATCCATTTGGAGAGGCAGTTCACGCGCGTGATCCATTGCTCGACCTTGTCATTCCACAGCGGCAGTTCGAGGCGGCCGGCGAT
>DAORHS010000386.1:0-5005 GCA_035438165.1 Prosthecobacter sp. | reverse complement strand
GGGTAGGCGTCGAACGCCTGGAAGTGCGGGAACTGCGCCTGAATGCCCGCAGGCGCGTGGAAAAAGAAGCCCACATCCGCCTCTCCGAGCATGGTGGTGTCGTTGAATGAATCCCCGGCGGCGATGACGCGGTAGTTCAGCGCCTTGAAGGCGGCGACGGACTTCTGCTTCTGGTTCGGCTGCCGCAGCCTGTAATTCACAATGCGGCCGTCATCGGCAGTTTCGAGCTGATGGCAGAAGATCGTGGGCCACGCGAGCTGGCGCATCAGGGGCTGCGCAAACTCGGCGAACGTGTCGCTCAGGATGATCACCTGCGTGATCGAACGCAGCTCGTCGAGGAAGGCCTTCGCGCCTTCCAGCGGTGACAGGGTGCCGATCACCTGCTGAATGTCCGGCAGCTTCAATCCGTGCTCGTCGAGAATCTTCAGGCGGCCCTTCATGAGCACGTCGTAGTCCGGTTCGTCACGGGTCGTACGGCGCAGCTCGGGGATGCCGGTTTTTTCGGCAAAGGCGATCCAGATTTCGGGTACGAGTACGCCTTCGAGGTCGAGGGTGACGATGGTTTGAGGGTTCATGGAGTGAGATGCCTCAGATCAGGCTTTTGTCCAGCGCTGCGGATTCACAGGACTCCAAGATTGGGGCAAAGACGGGCAAGGCAGGCGGAGTGAGCCCGGTGGATGCGCATTATTGTGTACTATGGAAATCGAAAGTGAACTCTCAAAGCTGGCCGAGGAGGTCGTGCTGAAGTGCAAGAATGCCGTGCTTGCCACTGCGGATGCGGAAGGTCGGCCCCATGCCGCCTGGATGACCACCCAGGTCACCACGGATCTCGCCGAGGTGACCTCGATCACGGCACCGACCTCGCAAAAGGTGGCCGAGCTTCGCCGCAATCCGCAGGCGGAGTGGATGTTCGCTTCTTCATCGTTGGAGACCATCGTGTACCTCTCGGGTTTCACGCGGGTCATCGAGGGAGAGGCCGCGAAGCGCTATTGGGATCAGATGCCCGGCAAGGCGCAGGCCTACTATCGCAAGTACTGCGAGACGGAGGACTATCACAAATTCGCCGTCATCCGCACCGAGGTCGGCAGGATCGTGGTCTGCAAGCCTTACGCCTACAAGAAGACAGTCGTCTTTGACAAGCACGCGAAGCCCACAGTGAAACTTCAGGACTGAGCGGTCGCGGGGCGGGGGACTTCGATGGCCTCGCACTTCTCACGCCAGCCGGGGAAATTCCAGGTGTTGGGAAAACCCTCGCACTGCAGCGGCTTCACCGACTGAATGCGGCAGACATTCGTGCCTTCCAGAAACAGGCACTCGCCGTTGGGCTTGTCGATGATGCTCAGCCCGGTGCGGTTGGCGTTCAGGCGCGTGCACTGCTCGATGAATTCGATGCGTGGCATGTCCAGAAACGAGGCGATACGTGTGACCTCATCGTCCGTGACGCGCACGTCTCCGGGCCAGCGGCAGCAGTTGCCGCAGCGCTGGCAGGCATACCAGGGTGTGGAGGTGTCAAGCGGGGAGGCTTTGCTCATGAAAAGTATTCTGTTAGCGCGATGAACGGATGGGGCGCATAATTCGCGCGATGAATCGTTTCCTGCAACGAAGGTTTGAAGATCGTAGGCACTGGTGGCCGTGCGAGTTGTCGTCGTGATGAAACTTCATCTGCTCTCATCCATCACCCTGCTCCCTCCTCCGCATGAAACTGCGGACGATGTGCAGATCATTGAGGACTGGTCCTGCGGACTTGACTGGGTGAAGTGGTTGCTTGGCAGTGTGCGTGCGCGGATGGAGCTCTTGATGGTGGAGGATGACGGCGCCTCTTTGTCCGCAGCCTGGGAGGAGTTCACGGAAGGGCGGTTGCGTGAGGTGGTCGGTCCGGCGTTGAAAGCCGCCTGGCGTTCCGCGCAGGCGGGAGATCTGGACGGTCTCATTGCTGCTGACGCCACTCTGTCCGCCGGGCTCTCGGACGCTGCGGCCAGACGCAGCGCGCGCGCGGGAGCGGTGCTGCTCAAATCGACAAAAAACGCCCGCTATCAGGCGGTGCTGGGCCGTTTGCGCGAGGCGGTGGAGCAGGGGCGGTGCGAAGGGCACATCGCCGTCGTCTGGGCGGCGGTGGGGCATTTTTTTCAGCTCAGCCTGACCAACGTGATCGCCGAGTACCTGCTTCTGGAATGGGACATCGTGACGCGTGACGAACCATCGCTGGGACCGCCGATCGGAAAATTCAGCATCGCCGGGCTGACGAGCCAGGTCATGCATGAGGCCTCCGCAGAGCCTGTCTTGCGGGTGGTGGATGCGTAGCGGCGGGGGAATTATTTCCCGAACAGCTTTTGGATGCCGTCCACGCCGTTCTTGAGGCCGTCGGTCTCGATCTTGGCGCCGCTGCCTTGCAGCATGTTTTTCAACTGGCCGCTGGCGCTGGCCTTCGCGGCTTCGGAACTGATCCGGCTGAGAATCAGGGCGGTCAGTTCGGCGGGTGAAATTCCCGCGGTGCCGGAGCCGAGGTTCGTCAGGCGGATCTCGGGCAGCGTCACCCGCGCATCGGCTCCGGGCGCGATGCCGGCGGCCCTGGCGCTCAGCTTCGCACCGGTGATGAGCAGTTCGTTCACCTGCAGTTTGACGGACTTCTTGGGTTGGCTCCCGTCGGCGGGTGCCGTACTGGTCGCATTCGGTGCGGCGGCGGTTTGCCGGGAAACAAAGTTCTTCGCGTTGTCGGCGATGTGCTTGAGGTTCGTGCCGCCGAGTCCGGCTTCGAGATTGATCTCGGGATCGGTGATGCGGATGTGTTGGATGACGATCTTTTCGTTGCTGACACTGGAGGTGTCCAGCGCCACCTCCGCCTTGCCGAGGCGCACGGCGCGGGCGCCGGTGAAGCCCTTGGGATTGCCGATCTCGAAGCCTTCAATGACGCCGACGCCGGAGAAGGGGGAGAGCTTCACGGACTGCACGGTCACATCCGTCTGCACGACCGGCGGCGTGCCTTTCTCGATGCCGAGCTTGATCAGCCGGTCGATCTGCGAGTAGCCGAACCACAGCGCGGCCATGATGAGAACTGCGAGAAGGACAGCGATGCGGATGAGCCATTTCATAGGCCGCAGTTTTCCCGGCAGGCGGAGCCCTGTAAAGCATCAATCCGCGGCTAAAACTTCACCGTGGCGCCCAGCGTGGCCCCGAAGCCCGGTTCGTTGGAGCCGGAGCCGTGGTAGCGGTAGGTCTGGTCCAGCAGGTTGTCGAGGGAGGCGGTGAGGATGAGGTTTTCCGTGACCTTGCAGCCGCCGCGCAGGGTGAGAACGCAGAAGGACGGCGTGCCGTTGGCGGGGATGCGCTGTGTGTCCGCCATGTCAAAATTGTTCATGCGCGCGGCTTCGCCATAGCTCAGGCAGACGAACTCGGTCCAGACGCGACCGTCCTTCGTCTGCCAGCGCACACCGGCGTAGCCGACGAGCGGGGAGATCTTGCCGAGCGGTTCGCGGCGCGTCTGCGTGGTCAGGCCGATGAACTGATCCGCCTCGCCCTCCACCCAGGCGATGTGGCCGAAGACGCTCCAGTGGCGGTCGATCTGCCAGCGGGTGGAGAACTCGATGCCCTGCATATAACCGTCGCCGCCGTTGGCCTTGGAAGCCTGGCCAGGTACTCCGTTGGAACGGCGCACGATCAAGTCTTCAATCTGCGTGAAGAAGTACGCGAAGCTGGCGCTCACGGACTCCGTCTGCGCACGGAGGCCGATCTCGTAGGTCAGGTAGGTTTCAGGATTCAGGCTGGTGGAGGGTACTTCGAGAATGCCGCCGCCGGAGAAGTCGTCGCGTGTGAGGTCGGACATGTTCGGCGCACGGAAGGCCTGCGAGACGCCGCCGAAGAGCTGATAGTGGTCACGCTCGTCGAGATCGACAATGAAGCGGGCGCTGGCGGAGAAGTTCTGCCATTCGTCGGAGTGGCTCGTGGGCGCGAGCGTCACCGGATCGCGGAACTTGCCCGCATCGGCGCGCACGTGGGTGAACCGGCCGCCGATGACGAAATGCACGCGGTCGCAAAGATCGATCTCGTCCTGGAGGAAGATGCCCAGCATGTCGTAGCTGGCGTCGTCCGCCACGGCGCCCGCGAAGTTGTTGGCACCGTCGGTTTCGAGCCAGTCATGGTAGTAGTCCACTCCGTACACCAGCCTGCCCACGGGGGAGCCGCTTTCGAACTGAAGATCGAAGCCGAGCGTGGTGAGATCCACATCGTTCCAACTGCGGGCACCGCCGCCGGTGATGCGGAACTGCTCCTCCCCGGCGGTCTGGAGGGAGAGGGTGAGACTCGCGGCGTCGATGAAGCTGTTGAGATCCGTTCCGGCGAGGCGCACATACGAAAGACTGCGCTCCTGGTCGAACAAACGCACGCGGTCGGTGCCGATGGCGGTGCCTTCAAATGAACCCCCCGAGGTGGTCGAATGCGTGCGCCACACATCATTCTGGGCCACTTGCTGATGCACGGCGGTGAAGGTCCACTGATCATCCAGCGCCACATCCAGCCGCACATCGAAGGACCACTGGTCGTAGCCCGTGTGAGGCTGGCGTTGCCCGCTGCCGTCCGTTACATCGCCGAACTGGCTGAGCGTGGCGCCCAGGTGCAGGCCCCAGCGCTGGCCTTCGCCGAGGCTGCTTTCCACATGCTCCACATGGCTGTGCTCCGCCGTGGAGTAGCGGTAGTCGGCCTGTCCGTGCGCGAAGAAGCCGCCCTCCGCCTCGCTGAGGAAGCCGGAGTCCTTCGTGAAGGCGTTCACCGTGCCGCCGATGGCGTCGCTGCCGTAGAGCGTGCCGCCCTGCGAGGGCAGGACCTCCACGCGGTTGAGGGCGTATGGATCGATCGTGTTCCAGTACTGGTTCGGCCCCTCGCGGAAGGTCGAGTTGTTGAAGCGGATGCCGTCGATCAGCATCAGATTGCGGAAACCGGTGAAGCCGCGGATGAAGGGCGAGCCCTGGCCGTTCGAGGTCTTCTGGATCATCACGCCCGGCGTCTCCCTCAG
>DAORHS010000385.1:0-5013 GCA_035438165.1 Prosthecobacter sp. | reverse complement strand
GGGCTCGCATGAACTGCCTGCGGAAAAGAACCTGACCATCCTGCAGGTGCTGGGAATGGCCGGAGGACCAACGCGCGTCGCCAACCTCAAAAAAGTGCTCGTCAAACGCGTCAAAAACGGCCGCGAAGAGATCGTCAAAGTGGACGTGAACAAAATGGTCTCCGGCGAGCAGTCCATGATGTTCTACGTGCAGGAAGACGACGTGATCACCGTGCCCGAAAGCCTCTTTTAACCCTCCTTCCATTTTCATCATGCAACAATCTGTCATACCCCTGAATCAAACACCGGACGCCATGCTGCTGCTTCCGGAAGCGCGTGCTGAAACGACGGGAACGTCGTTGAATCCCGCCCTCATTGTGGACGGTGTCAGGAGACACTTCTGGATTCCGCTGACGCTGGCGATGTTTGGCATGATCGTAGGCTACTCCTATTACAAGCGCCAGAAGCCCGGCTATGAAGCGACGAGCGTGGCCCAGTTCGGTGCGGAACAAAAGACGCTGCTGGGGATCGACGGGGTCGGCTCCAGTCACTTCGGAGATGAAAAGTCCGTCAACACCCTCATTCAGGCCGCCAAGAGCCGCGACGTGATGGGGCGTGTCGTGACCGATCTCAAACTCACCCAAAGAACCGCGTTCTCCGGCGGACATCCCGCAGAATCCAAGGAAGCCAAAGATCAGGCGATCGCCGTGGTGGGATCTATGACACGCGTGTCTTTGCGCAAGGACACACGTTTGATCGACTTCACCGTCAGCGGTGCCGATCCCGACCTGGTCGCGGCCATTTCCAGCCAGGCGGCGCTCAGCCTCGTGTCCGAACTCGAAAGTCAGAAGAACAGAACCCTCCAGGAGGCGGTGCAGTCCCTGGTGGCCGAAGGTGAGCGCTTGCAGGAAAAGCTCAAGAAATCCGAGATCGCGATGCACGATTACAAGCGGAAGAACCAGGCCATCTCGCTTGATGAGCGCAAGGATCTGGTGCTTTCGAAATTGAAGGAACTCGGAGCCGAGCTGAACCGCCAGTCCACCGAAAGGCTGACCTTGGAAACCCATCTTCAGGCCTGCAAAGAAGGCAATCTGCCGCGCGATCAACTGCTCAATCTGCCGACTATCGCCAACCACCCGAAGATCTCGGGCATCCTCAGCCAGATCGGCGCGCAGAAGGCCGCCATGGCCGTCCTGTCCGAGCGCTACAAACCCAAGCACCCGAAATACGAAGCCGCGCAGGCGCAGTATGACAACTTGGAGCTACAGCTCAACACGCTGCTCGGAGACGCCGTTGGTCTCCTGAAATCAAGCTGCGAAAACTCCCAGGAACTGGAGAGAAAAATGCAGGCGCAGCTCAAGCAGCAGGAGTCCGAAGCGCTCGATCTCGAGCAGCTGGCGGTGCAGTACAACGTGCTCAAGCGCGAGATGGAGTCCGACCAGGCGGTGTATGAATCCGTCCTCTCACGCATCAAACAGGTGGATGTGTCCAAAGAGATGGAGGCTCCGCCGATCTGGGTGCATCAGCTCGCCATGGTGCCCTCAGAGCCGGTCTCACCCAACGCGCAGAAAATCGTGGGAAGTTCAACGGCCGGCGGAGCCATGCTGGGCCTGGCCATCATTGGATTGATCGTGATGCAGGACCGTTCCATCCGCAGCCTGGAAGACGCCAGGGAAAAGCTCCGAATGCCGGTGCTCGGAATCGTCACCAACATTGCGCAGGAACCGGAATCCTCCGGACGCACCCGAAACGCCGCCGTGAGGGCGGAAATGGTGCTGAAGTCGCACAAGAACATCGCGGAAAACTTCCGGGAGCTGCGCGCCGTCGTCACCAAGCATGCCCGGAATCAAAAGCAGTGTTTCATGGTTGTCAGCGCCGTTCCCGAAGAGGGCAAGACCTTCGTCTCAACTCACCTGGCCGTTACGTTTGCAAGCCAGGGTCTCAGGACATTGATGGTGGACCTCGATCTGAGGCGCTCACGACTTGCGGAAACGTTTGGCATTTCCAAGCGCGGCAACGGGCTGACCGAACTTGCGCTGGGCGAGGCGACGCTGGCGGATGTCTGCCACGACACGGGCATCCCCAACCTGTTTTTGCTGCCAGCAGGCCGGCATGTTTCCAATCCGGCGGAACTCCTGGCGAACTGTGACATCAAGCAACTGCGCAAAGTCGCCCTGGAGGCGGGATTTGACCGGATCGTCATTGATACCGCGCCGCTGATTCCGGTGCATGACACGCTGGTCCTCGGGGAGCTGGCCGACATCACCCTGATGGTGGTCCGGTGCAACCGTACTCCCTCCGTGATCGTCCAGGAGGCCATGCGCAAGCTTCAGCAGACGGGCATTACCCTGTCCGGCGTGGTGCTGAACCGCCTGAACAGGCGTTCCCGGAGCTACGATTACTACTATCACAACTCCTACTACCGCCCCAAGGAGATCGAGAACGAGGCAGACACCAGGCCGCCCGTCCGTCATGCCCCCTTCCAACAGGAGAAGATCATCAACTCCTGAGGCCACGCGAACACCGACGCGGTGACCTGACAGATCCGGCAGCCGTCGTCAGCAGACAAGCATACCACGGAGTTTCACCGCCCAGTTCCATCCTCAAAACAACAACGCCCGCTTCGGAAGAAGCGGGCGCTTTTTTTGTGAACGGTGAGCCGACGGGGTAAAGTTAGGCCGCCATGTACTCCTGGCGGCTGTTGGCCAGAAGTCCGTGCTCGACACAGTAGCGCGCGATTTTGGCACCTGAATCGATGCCGGTTTTCTTCCAGATGTTGTGCTTGTGAACCGAAACGGTCTTGGCCGAGAGATTCAGGTCCAGCGAGATGGCCTTCAGGCTCTTGCCCTGGGCAATCTGCAGGAAAATCTCGAGCTCACGATTGCTCAGCACCTTGTGCATTTCCTTTTCCCCCATCGGCATGCGAACGGCATTTTCCGCGAAGGACTGGGCGACGCTGCGCGAGAGATATTTCTTCCCGCGCAATGCCGACTGGATGGCGTTCACGATCTCGCTTGGCGGCGAGTCTTTGGCCACGTAGCCGCAGGCACCGGCCTTCAAGGACCGTTCGATCCACAGCGCCTGAAGGTGCATGCTGACGATGATGCAGGCCGGAGACGGCATGGCGGCCGAAAAGTCTGCCAGAAGCGTGAGGCCGGAACAGTCGGACATTTCGATGTCGATGAGCACAATGTCCATGGCCTGCCGGGAAGACAACTCACGCGCCTTTTCGGCGCTGGTGGCCACAATGACCTCGAAGTCTTTGAGCATCATACGAAGATACTGTCCCAAGGTCTCGGCAAACATGGCGTGGTCGTCAACGATCAGGATTTTTTTAAGGGGATGAGTCATCGTTTCGGAGGGAGTTAGCATGAGAGTGTCTTGATTCTATCAGCAGCAATCATTGTGACCGCTATGACAATGCAAGATTATATGAGTTATCTTATATTACGTATAAATTAAGGTTTAATTCTTTAGACCAAAAAGCTGCGTTACTAAGTCGTCACTTAATGACGGGGTCCTCTTGTCTGACAGGTCGGCTGTGATCCCTCCCATCTAGATGTGGCTGAACACGGTCTGCTTTCTGGTTCCATGGAATGAGCCATCATGGGCGTGATCCCTCTCTGGAAAAAATGGCCGGTATAAGTCCCGGCTTAGTCCATTACAAATGAGCAGCTTAGTGCCTTGGTGTCTCTGTGATGCCAAGTTATGACCCGGCCTCCCAACCCTCGAGCCACGGTGCTCGATTTTCTGGAGACACCCTATTTATGAGAACCAGCCAAGCATGCAACGGTGACACCGACTTACGGGTCATGGAGTTCCGCATTCAGTTTTGCCTCACATCTTGTGCCGCCTGTTTCCGCCCGTCCGAAATCAGGGAGCTCCATCAGGGAGGAGGGATTTAATCGTCATGGAAACGTCCCGATGTGTGTTGTTTCACCCGAGCGAGATCACCCGCTCAAGTTGGAAGCTGCTGCTGAAGAAAATCCTGCCTGACTGCAAGACAGGTGAAGCCTCCAGCCTGGAGGAGATTCGCGAGTTCGCGGAGCACGGATCGCTCGATGTGTTGATGATGGAGTTCCGTCCTTGTGACCTCGACCACGGACAGGAGGAGTTGAAGTCCGCGATCTCATTGATCGGAAGCAGGCATGTCATGCTCATCTGCGGGCCGCCGGCGCATGTCACGGCTCGAACGGCGATGCAGGCCGGCGCCACCGTGTTTCTGGGCTGCAATGAGTCCGTCGAGGAACTGAAACGTGCGATGAACGCCGCCATGGAGGGCGTGCCCTACATTTCGAGCGAACTGGCTTCGGTGCTGGCCTGCTCCTCCGCCTCCGCTGAAGACACCTTCGACGAAGAAGACCTGCATCAGGGCGCTCTTTCCACACGTGAGGAAGAAGTCTTGAACCTGCTCGTCTCAGGCTTGCGGCCCAGCCAGGTCGCAGGTCGTCTCGGACTGAGCATGAAGACCATTTCGAGCCATAAGCGCAATGCGCTGGGCAAGCTGGGGGTGACGAACATTTTGGAAGCCGTGCGGCTTTGGGTTTGATGTCATCACCGCCAAACAACGCCCATTCGTAAGGCTTCACTTATCATTCGGAGTTTGTGTCCTTTTTGTTTTCAACGATCATATGGCTGTTATGAAAATACTTCCCATTCTAGCCACGCTTACCCTTGCCACCTCTCTTGCCTGCCGGGCAGAGGTCATCGTTCAAAACGTTGATTTCGGCACGATCACCGGAGACACTCAGCTCTACTTCTCTCAGTTCGACACCTCGCTCGGTACTTTGACGGATGTGACGCTCTCTTGGACGGTGAATTCCAGCATCTCCACCGCCTCAGTCACGAATCAAAACGCCGGAACCGTGACGGTCAGCAAAATCACCTTCACCAACACCGTGGAGGGTTATGTTCCCTCGGTCGGAACGGACGGCGATCTGGTCGCTGAAGTGGCCAAGGCCAAGTCCGTGACGCCAGACGGCGGGACCGTGGTTCTGGATCCAGGAGAATCCTAAGTGGTCAACAACGTGACGT
>DAORHS010000384.1:0-5014 GCA_035438165.1 Prosthecobacter sp. | reverse complement strand
CCGATCACCAAGGACAACAAGGTTCAGCAGGAAGCCGCGCAGATCGAACTGCTGCGCCAGCACCGCATCGACACCGTCGTGCTGGCCCGTTACATGCAGATCATCAGCCCGGCGATGATCGCGGAGTTTCCCAACCGCATCCTCAACATCCATCACAGCTTCCTGCCCGCGTTCGTCGGTGCCAAGCCCTACCATCAGGCCTTCCAGCGCGGCGTGAAAATCATCGGGGCCACCAGCCACTACGTCACCGCCGATCTCGACGAGGGGCCGATCATTCATCAGGACGTCATGCGCGTCAGCCACGAGGACAGCGTGGGCGATCTCGTCCGCCTCGGCCGCGATTTGGAAAAAACCGTGCTCGCCAAGGCGCTGTGGTGGCACGTCCGCGACCGTGTGCTGGTCTTCAAAAACAAGACCGTCGTGTTTGACTGAACGTACTCCCGGAGGTCAGGCTTCCAGCCTGACAACGGCCCGAGGCGTCCCGCCTTTTTTCTGAACCGGCGTGATGTCACGCGGCATGACGTTGAATCCGGAATCCTCTTGGGATGATGCATCAACCAAGGCGCACATGCCGGTATGGCAGCGCCTTCAAATGGCTGCTGCACGGGCCCGGTGTGTCCACCCAGAGCATGCGTGCGGCGATCTTGTCGTAGGCGCGTCGATGGGCCACGGCGGCTTTGACGGCGACGACGGAAAGCTTCTCCACGGCGATGCCCTGGCTGTGCCACTGGCCGAGATCAAAGGGCGGCGTCTTCACGCTGGTGATGAGAATCGTGATGCCTGCATGCTTCACCACCGCGCAGCGGCCCATGTCAAAGACATCACCGCACATGCTGGCGAGATGGCTGTTCTTGTCCTCGAGTTCAAAGCGTCCGTCGTTGAGCGCGATCAGCTCGACATCGAGTTCCACCGGCCCCAGATCGATACGACTGCCCTTGCCGCCGAGGCGGATGTGACGCGATCCGGCTTCGAGTTCACGCACCGCCTGCGGATCGCAGAGACAGACCGCCGCATTCTCGATGCCGTGGCGGATCAGGGCACGCAGCAGTCCCGTGCAGTCGCCGGGTGCGCCGCCACCGATGTTGTCGGAGGGCTCCACGAGAACGGTGAGGCCTTCGAGAGGCGGCTTGAGACCGGTGAGCACTTCGTCAGCCGAGGGATCGGTGACCTGACCGAGGCTGGCGAGTCCGTGGGCGCGTGCTTCGAGGGCGTCGAGCTGAGCCGCTGCATCACCGGTGGTGCAGGCGACGAAGCTGACGCCCGTGTCCGGTGTGTCGGCGAAACTGAAACCCGCCACGATGCTCATGGACCACAGAGAATCGTCGGCGCGCTCAAACTCCCGCGCCATCGCTTCGAGAGAGAGCATGGGGTCGCTCGCCGTGCCCGTTCCGGTCGGCGGCCAGATGATGCCGGGCTGTCGGAGCTGCATATGCGGACGCTGGCCCGTGGTGAGACAGCGGTTCAGCAGACGTGCCGCGATCAATCCGGCGTCCCGCGCATCCGTGTGCGGGTTTTCACGGTAGGCGACGAGGCAGTCCGCCAGCTCGGCCATTGGCGGTGTAAAATTCGCATGCAGATCGAAGACACCAAAGATGGGCACGCCCGTGATGGCGCGGATACGACGCAGGATCTCGCCTTCGACATCCAGGAGCGTCTGCGATGTCATCGCGCCATGCAGCACGAGATAGATGGCGTCACAGCCGCCCCGGACCGCGGGTGCGATGTCGCCCCAGAACTGCTCAATGACCTCGTCCGCGACGGTGGCGGAAGGCTGCGCGCGATAGTCGGCCGCGGGAATCATCTCCCAGCCAAACTCGTCTGCGAGTTCGAGAACACCGCCGAGAGGAGACGCATCGCCTTTGCAGGTGAGAAGTTCGTCGCCACGCCGGATCTGGAAATCCGCGAGCGTGGTGAGTCCGTCGAGAAAAGTGTGTGTCTCATGAAAAAGACCGGCGATAAGAATGCGAGGCATGGCGGGAGATTAACGCACGATGACACGCGTTCCTGGCCGAATGAGTTGCGGAAGACGAATGGCGTCCCAGTTGGCAAAGCGGACGCAGCCCGCGCTGCGCGTGCGGCCGATGGTGCGCGGCAGGGCGGTGCCGTGCAGTCCGATGCCGGACTTGCTCAGGCCGCACCAGATGATGCCGATGGGGCTGTTCGGCCCCGGAGGAATCTGAAAGGACTCATCTCCCCGCACGCCCTCCTCAAGGAACTGCTTGTCATAACGGAAGCTCGGCGTCGTCATCATGGTCTCCACTTTCCATGTCCCGACGGGAATGAACTGGGGTTTGCCGGGTGTGATGGGAAAGGCCGCCAGCATCATCTCCTTCTCAGTATAGACCGCCGCCATCCGCTCGGTGGTATCGACGACGATCGTGTGCGAGCTCAGCGTCGCGTCCGTCTTGAAACTCTGCATCGGCTTGATCTCCTCGATGCGGAACGATCTCACGTTCGGCACCACGACGATGTCGCCGGGCTTGAGCGCGTTGAGGTTTTTGCCGGGATTGATGGAGGCCAGGAAGGTCTCGTCCGTGTGGAAGCGCTCGGCAATGAGCTCCAACAGGCTGCGGTAGGCCATGAACGGATAGACCGACGCCTTCTCATAGTCCTCCGGCAGATCCCTCGTCACATACCTGAGCAGAATCGGCTGAATCTTGAACGCGGCGAAGATGACCGGCACCTCGGCTTCCGCCGCCGCCTGTATCCGGCTCCAGTTGTAAAGATCGCGATGGCCGTGGGCATAGTTGTAGTTCACCACGGCCTTGTAGGTGAACTCGCCGACCGCGCCATCGAGCTTGCCGGGCCCGAAGAGATTTCTGTCGAGGAAGATCTGAATGCGCAGCACGGTATCACGCTCCTTGGGCACGAGCGGATCGTCTTTGGCAGGCCCCAGATCCTGAGCGAGGACCGCAAAGGCAGGCAGGCAGAGCAGAAGGAGGTGTTTCAGCATCGCCCCCATGCTAAATCGCCCCGGCAAATGAGCAAGGAGGCGCGAGTCCTTGCCTGAAACGAATCTGGCGCGTAGCTTGGCCCGCCTCATGCCCGTCACCGTCACCGAAACACGCACTCTGGAACAGCTCCGCCAGCACTACGAGGTGGAGCGTGAACTCGCCGACCGGCTGCGACGCGCCACCAAGGAGCAGCGCCGCACGCTGTATTCCGAGGTGTATGACGAACTCTTCAAACGCGTGCCCCTGCATCCGCAGCACACGAACAAGGCCGACGCCGAACGCCTCGCCGCCGATGTGGCGGAGAAGATGGAGATCGTCGCGCCTTTTTTGAATTCGAAAACCGTGTTCCTCGAAGTCGGTCCGGGAGACTGCGAGTTTGCCAAGGCGGTCGCGGAAAAAGTGGCCCAGGTGCTCGCGGTGGACGTCTCCGATGAGATCACCCGCAGGCGCACGCTGCCGGACAATCTCCAGCTCGTGCTCTCCGACGGCAGCACGATTCCGGTGGCGCCGGGCAGCGTGAACGTGGCCTACAGCAACCAGTTGATGGAGCATCTGCATCCCGACGACGCGGTGGAGCAGTTGCGCCACCTGCATGCCGCGCTCGCCCCCGGCGGCGTCTATCTCTGCATCACCCCGAGCCGCCTGACCGGACCGCATGACATCAGCTGCGTGTTCGACCCCGAAGCCACCGGCTTTCACCTCAAGGAATACACGGTGGGCGATCTCTCGGCGCTGTTTCGCGACGTGGGTTTCGCCAGGGTGCGCATCATCTTCGGCGGGCGCGGGAAGTTCCTGCTGCTGCCCACCTGGCCGGCGGTGCTCTGTGAGAAGCTGCTCTCACTGCTGCCTCACGGCCTGCGCAAGGCGATCTCGCTGAAGCCGCCCTTCCGCTGGCTCTTCGGCGTGCGGCTGGCAGGTTTCAAAGCCTGACCGCCCCCTCTCATGAAAGCGCTCTTCATCACGATCCTGATCTTCGTTTCGGCGTTTCTGATCTACGACCGCTTCGTCGCACCGCCCGGACAACGCGTCGTGTTTGAAAATCCGCCCATGGAACCATCGGGCAGACCGCCGCCGGCAAAGACCGTTTACAGCACACCGACGCCGCGTGTGGTGGACTCCCCTGCCCCGACGCCCGGCCATGAGGTCTTCGCGCCGCCACAGATCGAATCGCTCGAAGCGCTGACGAAAAACTGGACCGTGTTTCCGCCCAGCGCGTTTCCCCGTCAGGTCAAACTGAGCAAGCCCGTGCAACTGCGCATGGCAGGCGGCAGTTCCACGCTCCCGGCGGGTTCCACGGCCTACGCACTCGCCGCCCAGGCGAACGTGCTCATCATTGCCCCCACGGAAACCTCCCAGGCACGCGGACAAATCTTTGTGCATGACACCGACATGCCCACGCAGGTGCGCGAATCCTATGAGCGCTGGAAAAGAGGCCGCATCGACATGGCCCAGGCCGCCTGGAGGAAACAGCAGGCCGCCGGCGGCCCGGCGAGCGTCAGCATGCCCCATGCCGTCGATGCGAGCGGCCAGCCGAAACGCAACGCCGACGGCAGTTACGATCTGCTGCTCGCCAGCATGAAGTCAGGCCAGGTCACCGACATCAAGCTGAACAAAATTCAGCGCTGGGGCGCCCCGCAGGCACGCACCCTCGACAACCAGCCCACCTGGGCCGTCAGCGTCTTCTACGAAACCATGGCCTTCTGCGGCCCCATCGACGCCGAGGCCCAGGCACACGTGCGCGACGGCCAAGTGCTGCGCTGGATCTATCCGGGATCAGGCGAGCCGGTGCCGTGAGTGAAGGTGAAACAGGCTGCCAGCCTGTTTCATCGCGTTTTACTCTTCCCGCAACGTCTGCATCCAGCGATCCAACTGCTGCATGAGTTCCGGCGGACCGTCTTCGGGGAAGTTGTCGATGAGCCAGTTCACGTCCTCGCGGGCGCCGCTTTTTTCACCGAGACGCTGGCGCATCTGCGCACGGGTGAGACGTTCGGCGGCGGACTTGGGATCGATGGCGAGCACGAGGTTCAGGTAGGGCAGCGACTCGCGCAGTGAGCGGCTGT
>DAORHS010000383.1:0-5046 GCA_035438165.1 Prosthecobacter sp. | reverse complement strand
GCGGTGGTGGACGGGGAGATCGCGAGGGTGAAGCGCGGAGGATCGCTGATTTATGAAAAGGCGAAGGTACCGGATGATTTCGAGCTGCGTTTTGACTGGAAAGTCGCCAAAGGCTGCAACAGCGGGGTGTATTACCGGCCGGGCCAGTATGAGTATCAACTGCTGGACAACGCGCACAGCCCCTACGGCGAGAATCCGCGTCAGGCGGCTGCGTCGTTATTCTTTGGCATGGCGCCGACGAAGGATATCGTGAAGCCGCATGGCGAATGGAACGAAGGCCGCATCGTGTGCCAGGGCACGGTGATCCAGCACTGGCTGAACGGCGAAAAGGTCATCGACTTCGATTACAGCGATCCGCGCTGGTTCAACGAACTGGAGGTGTTGCGCATCCGTGGCGGTGACTTGACGAAACGCGGCGCGAACCTCTCGCTGCAGGATCACGGAGCGGATGTCTGGTTCAGGAACCTGCGCTGGCGGGCTATTCCTGCCTCGGAGAGGCTGGTGAGCGGGAATTTGATGCCGATGACGATTCCCGATGGTGCGTTGCGAAAGGAGCAGGCGCGCATCGACAAGATGCTCGCGGGTCAGAAGGGCGAGTGGCGGCATGAGGAGACAAAGCGCTTCAAAGCAGAGGAGGCGCATCAAGGCGTGGCCGTGGATGACGAGCACGTTTATGCGATCACGAACGCGGCGATCGGCAAGTATCGCAAGGACACCGGCGAGCGCGTCGGCGGTTGGAAGGAATCAGCGGACGGGCACATCAAGCATCTGAACGCCGGATTGATCCTCGACGGCAGGCTCTGGTGTGCGCACTCGAACTACCCGGAGATGCCGATGAAGAGCTCCGTCGAAGTTTTTGATCCAAAAACGATGCAGCATCTCGAATCGATCGACCTGACCGATGCAGGCGGCTCACTGACGTGGGTGGACCGGCGCGACGGCGAGTGGTATGCCTGCTTCGCGCAGTATGCGAAGACGGGAGATCCGGCGCGGACGCGGGTGCTGCGTTTTGATGAGCTGTGGAGGAAGACCGGCGAGCTGGGTTTCCCGCCGGAGATGATCGCGAAGTTTGGCAAGAACAGCAGCTCCGGCGGCAGCTTTGGCCCGGACCGGCACCTCTTCATCACGGGGCACGATGCGCAGGAACTCTACGTGCTGGATTTTCCGGTGACCGGCGATGTCTGGACCTGGCAGACGGCGATTCCGATCAGCGCGCACGGTCAGGCCTTTGCATGGGATCGCGGCGAGCCGGGCGTGCTGTATTCGATCGACCGCAAGACGCACGAGGTGATCGTTTCGAGACTTGCCGTGCATTGACTTTTGGCACGGGAGGTGGACTTCATCCCGCATGTCCGCCAAACCCGATCCCGCCACGCTGCCGTGCAGTCCTTTGGATGAAACCTCCGGTTTGAAATACTTCCCGCGCATGCTGGGGAAGATCCGGCTGCATGCGGATGGCAAGCTTTGGGAGGATCTACATGCGAATCTTGGCAAAGGCAGCGACGGAGCGCTGGTGGGGTTCCTGCACATCAACTACGACGAACTGAAGGCCCGCGTGCTGCAAGGTGGCAGTGATGAAGAGATCCTGCGCTGGTGCCAGGAGCAGAGCAGGCCGTTGAATGACACCGACAAACTGATCTGGAATCACTATGTCAAAACGCTTGGCTGGAATGACCATATCACGGCCATTTTGGCGAAGCGCAAAGCCGACGGCGGACTCGGTGATCGCGATGACATCCAGACCATCGCGCATTACATCGATGTGGATGAGGGAAGATGCCCCTGACGGGGAATGACGAAGCACGAATTCCCGAATGACGAAACGGGGAGCATGCAATGCCGCGCTTGGTTATTTGGTCTTCGTCATTCTTTCGTCATTCGGATTTACTCATTCGTCATTCCAAGCCACGCCCCCATGAGCCAGGACTCCAGCGCCTCATCCGTTTCATTCTGGCACAGCGTGAAGCAGTCGCTGCGCGGCGAGGAGCATGATTACACCACGCTGCCACTGAACCGCGCGGTCATCCTGCTCGCGGTGCCGATGGTGCTGGAGATGATCATGGAGTCGCTGTTTGCGGTCGCGGATGTCTTCTGGGTCTCGCGGCTGGGCAAGGAGGCCGTGGCGGTCGTGGGCATCACGGAATCGGTGATGACATTGATTTACGCCGTGGCTATCGGCATCTCGATCGCGGCCACGGCGATCGTGGCGAGGCGCATCGGTGAGAAGGAGCCGGAACTTGCCGCCCAGGCCGCGGGTCAGATCGTGCTGCTCGGCGTGCTGGTGGCGAGCGGCATCGGCGTGGTGCTCGGGTATTTCGCGCCGGACATTCTGCGGCTGATGGGGGCGGGAGAAAAGATCGTGACGCTCGGGGCGGATTTTGCGCGCGTGATGCTCGGCGGGAATGCCACGGTGTTTTTGATCTTCCTGATCAATGCCGTCTTTCGCGGCGCGGGGGATGCCGTGATCGCGATGCGCACGCTGTGGCTCGCGAACGCACTGAACATCGCGCTGGGGCCGTGCTTCATCTTTGGCTGGTGGATCTTTCCTGAACTGGGCGTCACCGGCGCGGCCGTGGCGACGAACATCGGGCGCGGGGTCGGCGTGCTGTATCAGCTCTGGCATCTGGCCGGGCATCACAGCCGCGTGAAGGTTCGCTGGTGCCATTTCAAACCAGAGCGCGAGATTATCGGCGCCGTCTTGAGCAAGTCCGGCAGCGGCGTGGCGCAGCTTCTCATCAGCACGACGAGCTGGGTGGGCCTGTTCAAGATTCTCGCGTTGTTTGGCAGTTCGGCGCTGGCGGGTTACACCATTGCGATTCGCATCGTGACGTTTGCGCTGATGCCCGCATGGGGGCTGGCGAATGCCGGAGCCACGCTGGTGGGGCAGAATCTGGGGGCGAAACAGCCTGAGCGTGCCGAGGCGGCGGTATGGATCGCCACGAAGTTCAACATTGTCGTGCTCAGCATCGTCGGTATCGGCTTTGTACTGATGGCCAATCCCTTGATTCGCCTGTTCACCACCGAACCCGAGGTGCTGGCCTTCGGCACGCAATCGCTGTGGATCGTGAGCCTGGCTTTTCCGCTTTATGCCGCAGGGATGTGCTTCGAGGCCGCCTTCAACGGTTCCGGCGACACCTGGACGCCCGCGCGGCTGAATTTCCTCTGCCTCTGGCTCGGGCAGATTCCCATCGCGTGGTTCTTGTCGAAGACGCTCGGCTTCGGGCCGCTGGGCACGTTTGTTTCCGTGCCGGTTGCCTACTCGTTGCTCGCCGTCTTCAGCTGGTTCCTGTTCAAGCGCGGGAAATGGAAGGCGCAGAAGGTTTGAGCGTTCTGCGCAGGTGCTGTGGCGTCGGGCGCCACACATGGTCGGGAGGCGATCTGTTTGAATTTTCCCTGTTCTGTGAGAAGAAAAAGCCTCCCCCAATCCAGGCCCCCACAGGATCATGCCCTCCATTCCATCCGGTCGCTTTCAGAGCGGCTTCCGTTTTGTCGTCCTTCTGCTCACAACCCTTTTGATGGCGGAAGCTGTCCATGCCGATGTGCTCGTCTGGGACACCAATACTGGAACCGCTGATGCCCAAGATGGCACAGGCACGTGGACGGCCGGATTGCCGAACTGGTTCAACCAGACGCAGCCCTCGCAGAACCAGGTGTGGGTCGATGGCAGTGATGCAGCCTTCGGGGCCGGAAGCGGCACTGCGGGAACGATCACGCTCAGCGGCCCGATCACGGCTGGAAATTTGACCTTCAATGCAGCGACGAGCGGCAGCTACACGCTTGGTGGCAGTGGAACGCTGACCTTGTTGAACTCAACGATCACCAACAACGCATCAGGAGCCATTTCGGCCATCATCGCAGGCAGCACGGCGTGGCAGAAAACCGGGGCGGGTACGCTGACGCTGAACGGCTCCACCACGAACACCCACACGGGCACCCTCACGTTAAACCAGGGCACATTGGCGTTGGCCAAGAGTGGAGGAGCCACCGCGTTGGCCGGGGACCTGAACATCACCAACGGTGCATTTGTCACCTTCACCAGCAGTACGACCAACCAGATCGCCGCCACCTCGGCTGTCACCATGAGCGGGGAATCTTCAGTGTTCAATGGCACCGCCCCGAACACAGGCACGGGCAACTCATTGAACCAGACGCTGGCGAGCCTGACCATCACCGGCGGGACGTTTAACGCCGGGAGTACAGCCTCGACGTGGAACATCACCGGCGCGTTCAGCATGACGGGCGGCACAGCGGGCTCCCGCTCCCTGTTTGTGGGGAACAGTTCGTCGGTCTTCAATGTCGGCAGCCTCAGCTTGGTGGACATGAATGGCGGGTCGTCCTCCTCCTCGGTGACGAATGGCTTCACCCTGTTCGGCAACGGCGGCACGAGCGGCACCACCCGCATGACGGTGGGAAGCGGCGGCGTCTATTTGCAAAACAGCATCATCTACCTCGGTGCAGGCTCCACTGGCGCCCTGCTGTACCTCGACGGCGATGTGACAACCGGCGGCACTGCGGTCTCCTCCATTCAGACCACCTCCAGCACTAATACGCAGCCCGCCGTGGGCCTGGGCGCTTCAGGCACAGTGAGCCGTGCCTTCAACATCAGCAGCGGCGCGGACCTGACGATCAGTGTGGCCGTGACCAATGGCACCGCCGCCAGCGCCGCCTTGGTCAAGTCCGGCTCAGGCTCGCTGATCCTCAGCGGCAGCACCGCGAACACGTACAGCGGTGACACGACCATCAATGCGGGCACCTTGCGGCTCAACAAAACGGCGGGCATCACGTCGGTGGCGGGCAACATCATCGTGAACACTGGCGGTGTGCTGCAATTGAGCGCCAGCAACCAGATCGCCGATGACAAGGGGATCACGCTCAACGGAGGCACGATGACGGCATGGGGCACGGACGAAACGATCGCCTCTTTCACCCAGAACTCCGGGGGTCTCGTCGCCAGCGGAAACATCGGGCACGTCACCATCACGGGGGCGCTGACTCTTGCGGGCGGCAACACGCTGGTCATCAACAGCAATCCTGGCAGCACCAATC
>DAORHS010000382.1:0-5064 GCA_035438165.1 Prosthecobacter sp. | reverse complement strand
TATTCGGAGACTTTGAGGATCAAAACCTGGCACAGGCCGATGCGCAGGCCCCAGCGGCTGCGATGGTCGAGGTGCTTGTCCTCGGTGATCACGGCGATCCAGTGGTCGAGCAGGGAGAGATTCCGCAGCGTGGTGAGGACGATGTCGCGCAGGAAGGCGGCGTCTGGCAGGCTGAGGCCATTGTCGCGCTGGATGTGGTCCATGAGATCGGCGGCGAAGCGCTCCCCGGCGGCCCATTCACCCAAAACATCCAGCGCCATGCCACGAATCGGGACAGTTGGTTGGCGGCGTGGGTCGGAGTGCGGGCGAGGTTGTGTCATGTCAGGCATGACTAAGACCGCCTCGCGCAGGACACAAGCCGCCCTTTGGACGCGGCGGGAGGAATGATTGACAAACTTCCCGCCCCCGCCTTTATAGACGGCCCCCCGCCTTTTTCACCCGCTCAACCACACCTGACCATGGATTTTATCGCCAAGAACATCGCCGAAGTCGCCCCTTCAATGACCCTGTCCATCACCAGCCAGGCGAAGGCGTTGAAGAAGCAGGGAGTGGACGTGCTGAACTTCGGCGCAGGCGAGCCCGACTTCGACACGCCCGCACCGATCATCGCCGCCGCCATTGAGGCGCTGAATTCCGGCAAAACCCGCTACACCGAGAGCGCCGGCATCCTTGAACTGCGCGAGTCCATCGCCGCGAAGCTGATGGTGGACAACAACGTGCAGTATGAGCCTTCCCAGATTAGCGTAAACTGCGGTGCCAAGCACTCCTGCTACAACGCCATCCTTGCCTGTGTGAATCCGGGCGACGAGGTCATCATTCCCGCGCCTTACTGGACCAGCTATCCTGAGATGGTTCGCATGGTCGGCGGCATCCCGGTGATCGTCGAAACGAAGCGTGAAAATGGCTGGAAGCTTACGCCGGATGAGTTCGAGGACGCCATGTCCCCGATGACGAAGATGATCATCCTGAACACCCCCGGCAACCCGACCGGCTCCATTTACACGAAGGCGGAACTCACCGCGCTGGCCGAGATCGCCGTGGGCGAAGGCATCATCATCCTTTCGGACGAGATCTATGAAAAACTCGTCTATGGCGGCCACGAGCACGTCAGCATCGCCTCCTTGAGCAAGGAGATCTACGACCACACCATCACCATCAATGGCTTCTCCAAGGCCTATGCGATGACCGGCTGGCGTCTCGGCTACACCGCCGCTCCGAAGAAGATCGCCGAAGCCATCGACACGATCCAGAGCCACACCACCAGCAATCCGACCAGCTTTGCCCAGTACGGCGCCCTTGCCGCCTTACAGATGGACCAGCAGATCGTCAGCGACATGCGCGATGAGTTCGACGTGCGCCGCCAGTACATGCTGGGCCGCCTGAGCAGCATCAAGAACGTCCGTGTGGTCGAGCCGATGGGGGCCTTCTACTTCCTGGTGGACATCGAACCCACGCAGATCAAGAGCGTGAACTTCTGCGAGAAGCTGCTGAGCAAGCAGAAGGTCGCCATCGTTCCCGGCGTCGCCTTCGGTGCCGAGCACACGGTGCGCTTCAGCTACGCCACCGGTCTGGACGTCATCAACGCCGGCATGGACCGCTTCGAAGAGTTCTGCAATCAGCACTAATCCTGCAAGCGCCGCCAACGGCGGCAAGCCATCGACCACAACCGCCAACCGCATACGAACATGGGCATCTACAACAACATCGTCGAAACCGTCGGCAAAACCCCGCTGGTGAAACTCAACAAGGTCACCGCCGGCCTCAACGCCACGATTGCTTTGAAGTGTGAGTTCTTCAACCCGCTCGGCAGCGTGAAAGACCGTATCGGCATGGCCATGATCGAGGACGCGGAGAAGCGCGGCATCTTGAAGCCCGAGACCGTCATCATCGAACCCACCAGCGGCAACACCGGCATCGCACTCGCGTTTGTCGCCGCAGCCAAGGGCTACAAGCTCATCCTGACGATGCCTGAAACGATGTCGCTGGAGCGCCGCACCCTGCTTGCACTGCTCGGTGCCGAGCTCGTGCTCACCCCGGGAGCCCAGGGAATGAAGGGCGCCATTGCCAAGGCCACCGAACTCGTCGCCAGCACGCCGAACGCCTGGATGCCGCAGCAGTTCGAAAATCCGGCCAATCCGGCCATCCATGCGAAAACCACTGCTGAAGAGCTTTGGGCCGACACCGATGGCAAGATCGACATCCTTGTCGCCGCCGTCGGCACGGGTGGCACCATCACGGGTTGCGTCGAAGTCATCAAACCACGCAAGCCCGGCTTCCAGGCCATCGCCGTCGAGCCCGAGGCTTCACCGGTCATCAATCAGACCCTCGCCGGTCAGCCCGTGCAGCCCGGTCCGCACAAGATTCAGGGAACCGGCGCCGGATTCGTGCCAGCCAACCTGCACCTGAAAGACAACGCCGGTCACGCGCAGATCACCGAGTGCATCAAGGTCAGCAATGACGAAGCGTTCGCCATGGCTCGTCGCCTGGCCAAAGAAGAAGGCATTCTCGTCGGCATCAGCACTGGTGCCAACGTCTGTGCTGCGATCGAGGTGGCGAAGCGCCCTGAGAACGCCGGCAAGCTCATCGTCACCGTCGCCTGCTCCACGGGCGAACGTTATCTCTCCACCGCCCTGGCTGACGAAGCCCGCGCCAAGGTCGGCGCGTGAGCACGGCAATGACGAAATCCGAATGGCGAATGCCTGAGCGCGTGACCAGACTCATCACCCTTCGTCATTTGAGTTTCGGCATTCATTCGACATTCCGTCATTCTGCATTCGTCATTCTTTGAGCCTGCAGCTCATTTCACCTCACAACATCCCCTCATGTCCCAACTCGATTCCGTCTCCCAAGAACTGCCCGCCACCGGCATGGAAAAGTTCCTCGAGGACAACTTCCGCAAGCTCGTCTGGCTCTTCATCATCGCGGTGATCGCCATCATCGCCTTCGGTCTCATCCGCCATCAGTCCACTCTCAAGGCCAATGAGGCCGCCGAGGCGTTCACCAGTGCGAAGACCATTGAGGACTGCGATCTCGTCATCTCGCGTTACAGCGGCACCAACGCCGCCGCCAACGCGCTGCTGCTGAAGGCTGACCTGCTCTGGGACCAGAACAAGAAGTCCTCCGCGGTCGATGTGCTCAAGGATTTCACCAGCAAGCATGCCGGTCATCCGCTGGCGGTGCAGGCGCTGCTCGGACTCGGCTCCAAGCTCGACGCCATGGGCGACCGCAAGGAGGCGCAGACCGTTTTCGAGCGTGTCGTGAACGAATTCGCCTCCAGCGAAGCCGCTCCGCTCGCCCAGGTGCGTCTCGGCGACCTGCTCTGGGCTGAAGGAAAAAGCGACGAGGCCAAAAAGGCGTATGAAGATCTCGCGGTGAAGTTTCCTGACCTGCCGGAATATCAGACCATCAGCCAGAATCGTCTGGACTGGATGTCTGCCTCGCTGCCGACCAAGGAAGTCGATCCCCCGCCGGCACCGAAGGTCGAGGTCAAACCGGAAGGCGCGGCCACGATGCCGAAGCTCAACCTGAAGGCTGCTCCGGGCGGTCTCACGCCGACCATCACGCCTCCGGGTGCTCCTGCACCTGCGGTGACCCCTCCTCCGGCGACGCCGAAACCAACTCCGGCACCGGCTCCAGCCCCGCAGGCAACCCCACCAGCGGCTCCGAAGCCCGAAGCTGCCGCTCCGGCCACGCCGCCCGCAAATCCTGCTCCGGCGGCTCCTGCAACGCCAAAACCTTGATACATACGACGGACACTTTTGTCCGTCGATGTAAGGTAATAAAAGGGCCAAAAAACTGACGGACAAAAGTGTCCGTCATATCCTTTTAGACAAGCCACTCCGCAATCGCCGCGATCACCTCGTTGCGCTGCGCTTCGGTGAGTTCGCCGTAGATCGGGATGCTCAGCACTTCGCCGGCGACGCGATGGGAGACATCGCAGCCTGAGAGGGACGCGGCGGGTAGATTCGCGAAGCACTGCTGCTGATCAAGCGTGACCGGGTAGTAGATGTCACAGCCGATCTTCTTCGCCACGAGGTGGTCGCGCAGCGAATCGCGTTGGCCGCCGAGCACACGCAGCGTGAACTGGTTCCAGATGTGTGAGTTGTGCGCGTAGCTGACGGGGAGCACGATCTTCGCGTCCTGGGCGGTCAACCAGATGTCCTGCGTGTTCACGCATTTGCAGTGCGCGGGATCGGCCTGCACCACGCCGGGCAGTTTGGACAGTTCGGCGATGTAATGGGCCGCATTGCGCTGGCGCTCGGCGGTGTATTGCGCGTAGCGCTTCACCTTCACGCTCAGCAGGGCGCATTGCAGCGTGTCCATGCGGAAATTGCCGCCGACGTAGTGATGGTAGTACTTTGGCTTGCCGCCATGCACGCGCAGCACGCGGGCGTATTCGGCCAGCGCGTCGTCATTCGTCACCAGCATGCCACCGTCGCCGAATCCGCCGAGGTTCTTGCTGGGGAAGAAGCTGTAGGTGCCAAACTCCGACATCGTGCCGGCCTGCCGGCCCTTGTATTGCGCACCGATGGACTGCGCCGTGTCTTCGATGACCTTCAAACCGTGTTCCTTCGCCAGCGCGAGGATGGGATCCATGTCTGCGCACTGACCGAACAGATGCACCGGCATGATGACCTTCGTTTTGGACGTGATCTTCTTCCGTGCGTCGTTCACGTCCATGTTGAAGCAGACCGGGCAGACATCGGTGAACACCGGAACGGCTCCGAGCCGCGACACCGCACCTGCGGTGGCAAAAAACGTGAATGCAGGGCACAGCACCTCATCACCCGGCTTGATGTCCAATGCCATGAGCGCCAGCAGCAGCGCATCCGTGCCCGAGGAGACGGACAGCGCATGCTTCACACCGACCATTTCGGCGATTTCCTTTTCAAAGGTCTCCATCTCCGGCCCCATGATGAACCGGCCATGTTTCAGCACCTGCGTGAAGGCGGCCTGGAGTTCGGATTCAAGGGGCAGGTTCTGGGCGTTGACGTCGAGGAGGGGGACCATGGGAGAATAACGAATGAGTAATGACGAATGACGAAAAGGCGAGCTACATCCGCT
>DAORHS010000381.1:0-5073 GCA_035438165.1 Prosthecobacter sp. | reverse complement strand
CCTCCAGAGCATACTTTTCGCCATCCAAGTGCCGCAGATTCTCTGCAACGATCTCGCTCAGTTCAGAGCGCTTTAAAACACATTCACCATGGCCGGCGTCGAGCATCTGATGCCATTTCGCCGTGAACCGCCGATAAAACTCCTGATGAGCTGTCTCTGGCAGCATTTCGACCTCACGCTGCCAGTCTTCCAGCTCGGGATTGATGCCATGCGCTTGAAGCCATGCCGCGCGCTCCGACTGCCATTCGTCATAGACTTCCTTCGGAATGGAGTCTGCCGTCCGCCAGGTGATGAAGTAGTATGAATTGAACTGTTCCCAGTGCGGTAGATGACCGTGTGTGACATCGGTCTTCGCAGATGGATCGAAAAATCGGAACTCCATGCGCGAGCGTAAAGTAGTCCAGTTGCGCCGCAACTGGTCCCGAGATCCTCCAGTTGCGGCGCAACTGGACTACTTTCTCAACGCCGCCATCAACGCGTCCAATTCCTCGCGCACGCTGCCCGCCTCGCTCACCGTCTGAGCGATCTCGGCCTTCACCGCGTCGCGGAAGCGTTTGCGCAGGCGGTGAACCGCCACTTTGATCGCTTCGACACTCATGCCGAGTTTCGAGGCTGCGTGACTCTGAGGTGTCGCATCGCCATCAGCGGTCAACCAGGGCTTCAGCGTGTCGAACTGGAGCCCTTTGCCACTGTCACGCATGTCAGCTTCCAACGTTCCCAGCGCACGAGCCAGTACCGTCAGCGCCCACTGACGATCAAACGCTGCATCCGGTGCTTCGACGGTTGTATCCGCGACTTGCAGCCCCGCGCCGGTCGTTTCGTCTGCCGACTCGATCACCGCATGCACCCTCCCGCCCCCGCGTTTCGCCGCATTCGCCCGCTCCCGTTGATCCGCGGCGAATCGCTTCAAAGCCGCCAGCAAGTAGCTGCGAAAGCGCCCACGCAACGGATCCGCTCCCTCGATGGCCCCACCCGCGAGCAGTTTCGCGAAGAAGTCATGCGCCAGTTCCCGCGCCACATCCTCGGTGCGTCCATCGCGTCGCAGAAACGCCACGACCGGCGCATAGTAGGCCTCACACAACTCACTCAGCGCCGCCTTCGCCTGCGTGTCACTGCCACGCGAGCGTGAGACGAGCGTCCAGCGGGTGTCGTTGAAGGAGGAAGTCATGATTTTGGCAACGCATCCGGCGAGAAGTGCGAGAAAAGCATTTTGCCCACAATCCTGTCCCAAGGCACGAAGAACTCATCAGGACTGCCTCCACGCTTCAGCCGCAGGCCTTTGGGCTCACGTTCGACCACTCGGGCGATCCAGCAATGCCCGCTGTCGTGTTCAAACAGGATCAAATCTCCCTTCTCGAAGCCCGTGTCGAGATGCGTGGCGAGCCAATGACTGTCTTTGGCAACGCCGGGTTCGCTTCCCACCGGCACCCGATACGCCCCGGCGATGAACGACTTGATGAACATGGCGATCACCACGGCCACGACGGCCTGCCCGCTCCATGAAACCAGGCGGATTTTCTTCCGCTCAGAAGCCTCTGCCGGATGCTGCCGCATCCACCACAGCGTGGCCACCACTGACGCAGCGACAGCCACAAGTGTGAGCGTGATGGCCGCCCAAGGATAGGCGTCCTGATGGCGCGGCAGTTGATAGAAGCCTGCGATGCCCGCGCCCATCACCAGCAGCGACCACCAAAACAGATGTTTGCCAAACACCGCGTTCACCGCGAACCAGCGCTGATCAGATTGGAAGGTCGAAGGAAGGCGCACGCCGTAGAACGAGTTCATCGGCACGAGGCGCAGCCACAGGGGCAGGCCCAGGCCGAAGAACAGGAGTCCGAGGCACGACACGACCGTGGGAATGATGAACGTCTGCACGCCACCGGTTCCGATCATCGTCCAGCGCCAGATCAGCCACCACAGAAGCGCACAGCCCGCGGTCAGCGCGGGAATCGTCCAGAACACGCGCAGAGAAGAACGCGCCGACCCCTCGCCATGAGCAACCCTTTCCGCCTTGATCTGACGCCGTGCCCACCACGGTACCAGCATCATCATCCAGCTCAGCGGCAGCCACAGCAACGACAGCGCGCTGAGCCAGGGGCCCGCCGCGACCATCCGCTGGATGACAGGTGGCATTTCGGCGAGCTTCGTGACCACCTGTTTCGCGCCGACCACGCCGCCCATGGCCTGTGGCCCCGACGCCACGCCACCGTAGGCGCTCATGCCGACGGCCACGCCACCCACCGAGTACCAGCCCAACGCTACGCCGCCCATCGCAAGCGGACCGACGGCCACGCCACCGATGCCCAGCAGCAATGCGATGGCCAGTCCGCCAAAGGAAATCAAACCGAGCCCCATGCCTCCAAAGGCGATGCCGCCCACCGCGATGCCGCCGCAGGCAAACAGGCCGCGTGCGATGCCGCCAAAGGCGAACACCCCCGTGGCCAGGTCGCCTAAGGCGAAGAAACCACGCGCATGCCGCCGTTTGCCCGTCGCGGGATCACGTCCCAACGCAACGTGCAGCAGCGGCATGCCGCAAAGCGTGCGTTTGGATTTGTACTCGATGTTCTGGGGACGTTTCGACGCCTGCGGCGGTCGTTGGCCGGTCCCGAGGCCTTCGATCTGCGTCTTGAACTCGCCCGCGCTCTGCTGGCGGCGGCCGCGTTCCTTTTCGAGAGCTCGAAACACGATCTCATCAATGTTTCCGCCGACAGCAGCGAACTCTGATGGGGCGGCGAAGCGACCGAGCGGCAGTTCGCCAGTGAGCATCTCGTAAAACACGACGCCGAGGCTGTAGATGTCCGCGCGATGATCGACGCTCGACGGCTTTTCGATCTGCTCCGGGGCCATGTAGGGCGCGGTGCCGAGCTTCGCTCCGCTTTGCGTGAGCAGCGTCGCATCACCGGCATCTTCGCTGATGATTTTGGCAATGCCGAAGTCGGCGATCTTCACTTTGCCCTTCGAATCGAGCAGGATGTTCTCCGGTTTGATGTCGCGATGCAGCACGCCCTGCGTGTGGGCGAATTGCAACGCGTCGCAGATGGCCGGGATGATGTTCAGCGCCTGCTCTGGCGTGAAACGGCCCGCACGCATCGCCTGCCGCAGGTTCACGCCGTCCACATATTCCATGATGAGGTAGCAAAAGCCGCCGCTCTCGCCGAAGTCGTGCACAGCGACGATGTTCGGGTGGCTGAGCCGCGCGAGCACGCGGCCCTCGCGCGTGAAGCGCTCGGCAAATCCCGGCGTGGCCGCGAGCGACTTCGGCAGGACTTTGAGGGCGATGACGCGGTCGAGCTTCGGCTGTTTGGCGCGGAAGACGGCGCTCATGCCGCCGTGGCCGATGAGATCGAGAATTTCGAGATCGGGGAAGGCGGTGGCGATTTCCTCCAGTGAAGGCAGATCGCGTGCGGTGAGGGGAATCGTGTCCGCACCGCCGTCCGTGGGCATGGCGGCGGCGGCCATGAGGGATTGCGGGTCCAGGCCGTGGAGCGGGTCGGGGGATGGGGATGTAGTGTCCATGATACCGGCTCCATGGGGAAAGCAGCGGCGGAGGTTACAGGAAAAGTAGTCCTGTTCCTGCGGAACAGGGATTTTTTGATCCAGTTGCGCAGCAACTGGGCTACTTTCACGCCGATTCCCCTCTTGCGAAGCCTCCCCTTCGCCGCCAAACTCGCGGCCCACCTCCCCTCCCCAACCATGCGCCTGCACGCGCTTCCAACCGCCATCCTGCTCCTCATGTCGATCCTCAGTTCGTCGCATGCCGCCAGCTCTTCCGTCGAGTCCGCCGTCTGGGGAAAAACGGCGGCAGGTGAGGAAGTGAAGTTGTTCACGCTGCGCAATGCGAACGGGATGGAGGCGAAGATCACGAACTGGGGCGGTTACATCGTCTCACTGAAAGTGGCGGATAAGAAAGGCCAGTTCGCTGACGTGGTGCTCGGCTTTGATTCATTGGAAGGCTACCTCGCCAAGAACCCCTTCTTCGGCTGCATCACCGGCCGTTACGCGAACCGCATCGGCGGTGCGAAGTTCAAGATCGATGGCACCGAATACCCGGTGACACCGAACTCGGGCAAACATCAGCTCCACGGCGGCAAGGAAGGCTTTGACAAGAAGTTATGGGCAGCCAAGGAAATTCGTGACGGCGTGGAACTGACCTACACGAGCGCTGATGGCGAAGAAGGCTTTCCCGGCAAGCTGGAATGCACGGTGACCTACCGGCTCAAGGATGGCAACGCACTCGAGATCAACTATCGAGCCACGACGGACAAGCCGACCGTCCTGAACCTCACGAACCACGCCTACTTCAACCTCGCGGGTGAGGGCAGCCGCGATATTCTCGGCCACATTCTGACCATTCCGCATGAGCAGATCACCGCGACGGACGACGACCTTATTCCCACGGGTGAAATCATCAACATCAAGGGCACTCCGCTGGACTTCACCACGCCACACACGATTGGCGAACGCATTGATGAACACTTCATTCCGCTGCTTCAGGGCATCGGCTATGACCACAATTACGTCCTGCTAAAGCCCGATTCCCAGCCTGGCTATTCCATGAAAATCGCCGCCGTCGTTAGGGAGCCCGTAAGCGGGCGTGAGATGATGGTGGTCACAACCGAACCCGGCGTGCAGCTTTACACCGGCAATCATCTCAACGGCGTTGCAGGCAAAAACGGCCACATTTACGCAAAGCGTCATGGCTTCTGCCTCGAAACGCAGCACTATCCCGACAGCCCGAATCATCCGAACTTCCCCAGCGTGATCCTGCGCCCGGGCGAAACTTTCCACAGCACCACGACTTACCTATTTTCCGCCGAGTGAGCGCCACCACCACCGTCCTGACCGATCGAGTCCCCCTGTTTGAAACCGAACCGCCCGCCTTTGTGCAGGAGCAAGATTTTGCCGCGAGGCAGTATCGCGGCCGCCGCGACAACCAGGAGGACTACTATGCCTTTGCCGATGCCGCCGAACCGGAGGAGCGCAGCCTTGAGCGCCTGCTGCTCGTCGTCGGTGACGGCCTGGGCGCGCATGCCGGCGGCAGCGTGGCCAGCTACATCGGCGTGAACGCCTTTG
>DAORHS010000380.1:0-5079 GCA_035438165.1 Prosthecobacter sp. | reverse complement strand
CTGGCGCATTCACAAGGACGTGGGCAAATACGACCGCGTGGGTATCGAATTGAACGGCGCAGGCACGAACAACCGCATTCTGCGCAATCACCTGGACCGCACGTTCGACGGCATCTGCTTGGGCGACTACCGCGCTGAGTCCTTGGACAAACCGCTTCCTGATTCCGATGCCGGTCGCGGCACGGAGATCGCGGAGAATGTGATCGAGAACACACGCGACTCCGGCATCGAACTCGGCGTGGGTTGCATTGACGTGAACGTTCATCACAACACGCTCCGCCACACGCACGGTGGTTTCCGCTTCAAGGTGCCGCGCATCGGGCCGGTCTTCATCCATCACAACCACCTGATCGACGGCACGCCCTTCAATTTCTGGTTCAGCATGGATTCGTCGCCTGCGGAAGGATACGTCTATCACAACACGATCACCGGCGGTAGTTCTGCCGCGTTGGTCTATTCGTCGTTCAACGCCCAACGCGACTTCGCCACGCCGAAGTGGCATTTCTTGAACAACCTCGTGCTAAACGTGAAGAACGGATTCTTCGATCAAAACAAGGGCACGCCGCCGCGTGACTTCACCGATAAGAACAACGTCACCACGGATGACGCCAAAGTCGCGATCGACGCCGGGCTCGATCTATCCACCTACCTCCAAGGCAAACCGCTGCCGGGATGCGAAGCGGGCTATTTCACAAGCAAGGCACCGGATGCCGGAGCGGATGAGAAGTAACCTTTACCGCATCACCGGCGACTGTCCCGTGCAGGCGAGCACGCTGTGCCAGAGTTCCTGCGTGGGATCGACCTTGCGGCGGCCGTGGATGACGAGTTCGAGTGGCAGATGCACAAACGATCCGTGCCAGCGTCCGACGAGCATGTTGGTCTTGCCTGACACGGCGGCATGCACCGCGCCTTGGGCGAGGCGTGAGCAGTATACGTTGTCCGCCGCGTTCGCCGGCACGCTGCGCACGATGTAGCTGGGGTCGATGTATTTGAGGTTCACCTCGGTGCGACGCTCTTTGAAGAACGCATTGATCCGGTCCTTCAGGAACATGCCGATGTCACCATACCGCTTGTTGCCGCTGGCATCAGTGGAGTCATCCGTATGCATCAGATGCTGGCCCGCGCCTTCGGCCACGACGATCACGGCGCTGCCGCGTTTCGACAAACGGTAGCGCAGCGTCTCGAGCAGGCCGCCCTGGCCTTCGAGTTCGAACGGCACCTCGGGAATGAGCACGTAATCGACATTGCTGCCCGCTAGCGCGGCATAGCAGGAGATGAAGCCCGAATCGCGCCCCATCAGCTTGACCAGACCCACGCCATTCACCGCGCCGGTCGCCTCAACGTAGGCGCATTTCACCGCCTGCACCGCAGCGGCAAAGGCCGTCTCGAAGCCGAAGCTCTTGTCGAGAAACATGATGTCGTTGTCGATCGTCTTCGGAATGCCGACGACCGCCTTTTTCAGCCCGCGTCGTTCGATTTCCTTCACGATCTCCGAGGCGCCGCGCAGCGTGCCGTCCCCGCCGATGACAAACAGGATGTCCACCTTCATCTCTTCCAGCGTGTCCACCATTTCGCCGATGTCCTGCTGGCCGCGTGAACTGCCCAGCAGCGTGCCACCGAAATTGTGCGCCTGCTCCACCGAGCCGGGTTTGAGCACTAGCGGCGTGTGCCCGTAACGCTGCACCAGCCCCTCGTAGCCGTAGCGGAAGCCGTAGATGCGGGTGATGCCATATTGATGGGTGCATTGGTTCACGATGCCGCGCACGATGTCGTTCAAACCGGGCGACAGGCCGCCGCAGGTCACGATACCGACCGTCGTCTTCGCCGGATCGAAGTAGAGCATTTCACGCGGTCCCGCCTCCTCGAAGCTGGGAGTCGAGACATCGCGCCCGTCTTCGAGCAAATGGCTGTGGTAGAGAATGCGGTCGGTTTCTGCTTTAAAGGGAGCTTCCACCACACCGATTCGGTGCAGCGGCGAATGAAACTGGCAGGGACCCAGCGTGGGAATGGTCGTGTCGAGCGGAGCGGGGGTCATGGTCGGTTGACTCTTATGAGCAGGAGAGATGCCATTCCTTGCCGGGTTTGGATGACACATTGGCGCATTCACGGCGTTTCCAGCCCTCCCTGCCACCATGAAGCATCTTCTCCTCGCCCTTGTTTCTTCATTCCTCGTTGCTTCGCTTCGCTCACTCCTTCGGAGCAGCACACGCTTCGCGGTGCTGGCTGTCTCGCTTTGCTCGGCTCTGGTTTCGTCATTCGCTGCGGAGCAGCGGCCCAATGTCGTCATCATTTTCATCGACGACCTCGGCTACGCGGACATCGGCCCCTACGGTGCGACGAAGCAAAAGACGCCGAACCTCGACAAAATGGCCCGCGAGGGCATGAAGCTCACGTCGTTCTACGCAGCGCCCGTTTGCAGCGTCTCGCGGGCGCAGTTGATGAGCGGTTGCTACGGCGCGCGCATCTCCGTGCCGGGTGTGTATGGTCCCGGGTCTCGGAATGGACTCAACCCTGCTGAAACGACCATCGCGGAGCATTTGAAGACAGAGGGCTACGCCACGCAGTGCGTCGGCAAGTGGCACCTCGGCGACCAGCCGGAGTTCCTGCCCACAAAGCAGGGCTTCGATCACTACTTCGGCATTCCTTACTCCAACGACATGCAGAAGACAGCGAAGGACACCGGCGCGAAAGTCGTGCCGCTGCTGCGCGATGACAAGGTCGCCGAACTCCTCACCGACGAGGCCCAGAGCCGCATCGTCGAGCGCTACACGGAAGAGGCGGTCGGTTTCATCCGTGCCAGCAAGGACAAGCCTTTCTTCCTCTACTTCCCGCACACCGCCGTTCATACGCCCATCTGGCCAGGCGAAAAGTTTCGCGGCAAATCGCAGAACGGACGCTTCGGCGACTGGGTGGAGGAGGTGGACTGGAGCGTCGGTCGCGTGCTCGAAACACTGCGCGAATTGAAGCTCGATGAAAACACCCTCGTCGTCTTCACCAGCGACAACGGCCCGTGGCTCATCAAAGGCGCGGACGGCGGCAGCGCCCTGCCACTTCGCGGAGGCAAAGGCAGCACCTGGGAAGGTGGCGTGCGCGTGCCCACCATCGCCCGCTGGCCCGGCAAGATCGCGCCCGGCAGCGTGTGCGATGCCGTCGCCGGCACCATCGACCTGCTGCCCACCTGCGTCAGCATCGCCGGAGGCAAAGTCCCCGCCGAGCCCGTCATTGATGGTCGCGACCTCTCGCCGCTGCTCTTTGGCAAAACGACCGAGTCGCAGCGCGAGGCGCACTACTACTTCGCCGGTTACAATCTCCAGGCCGTGCGCCAGGGCCCGTGGAAACTCGCCATCGCCACCCAGCCTGAAACCATGGGCAAAGGCAGCAGCGATGACGCGAAGATCAATCCGCGTCTCTACAATCTCGACACCGAGATCGGCGAGCAAACCAACCTCGCCGCGCAGCATCCCGACATCGTCGCCAAGCTCACCGCACTCGCCGACAAGATGAGCGTCGAAGTCGGCGGCAAAGAACCCACAGCCCGTCGTCCCGCCGGTGAAGTCGCCAATCCCGTCACCCTCTATCCCTCCCTTGATTCCCCACGCGGCAAAGAGAAAGACGCGCCAAAGAAAGCCAAAGGCAAGCCCGTGGCTCTCGAAATGCTGAAGCCCGGGGACACTCTTTCAAGCGACGACGCCCCGCAGATCGCACAAACAGGTTTCACGCTGAGTTGCACCGTTGAAACCACGCAACCCGACGCCATCCTCATCGCCCACGGCGGTCTCTCCGCCGGTTATGCCCTTCATCTTCGCGGCGGCCATCTCGTCTTCATGGTCCGCACCGGTGGCGGCGATGCCTTCGACGAAATCCAATCCCCCAATATCATCACCGGCCCCACACGCATCGTCGCAAGTCTCGCCAAAGACCGCACCATGACCCTCACCGTGAACGATCAAGTCGTCGCCACCGGCAAAGCACGCAGTCTCATCGCCCGCCAGCCTCAAGAAGACTTCTGCATCGGCCATGACAACGTGAAGCCCGTGGCTGCCTATGCGGGGAAGGGGAAGTTTGAGGGAAGCATCACCGCATTAAAAATCACCACGCCATGAGAACACACCTGTTCACCCTGCTCCTCCCCATCACCCTCCTGGCCCAGGAGAAGCGCAATCTCACCACCGACGAACCCCGTACGCCCAAGGACAGACCGGACGGCGCTCCTGAGTATATGGCGAAAGCGGAGCCGAAAGATGGGCAGCATCTGGCGCTCACGATGCACAAGCTCGAGCACGGCTTCACACCGGAGCGGCCCTTTCTCATCTGGGCCATTGGCTCCAGTTACACCAACATGCTCGGCAATGGAGAGGCGTGGCAGGAGGAGATGGCGAAGTGCTTCCCGAACGCGCCGCGCATCGAATACAAGAAGATGGTCGGCAACTCCTGCCCCTGGCAATACGCGCGGGGCTGGCTGCGGCATCTCGTCATCCCGGAGCAGCCGGACCTCGTCATCACCTACACGAATGGCAACCCGGCGGATCTGGAAAAACTCATCGTCGAAGTCCGCCAGCACAGCACCGCCGACATCATCGTGCCGAGCCTGCACTGGCGCGAGCGTGATCAGGAACTCTGGGGCAAGTCCGAGAACGCCATGGATGAGGATGTGGCGGCTATGCGCGAGGTCTGTCGCAAACACGCTGTCGAATTCTGCGAAAGTCGCCGCGACTGGGCCTCCTACCTCGCCGCGAACGAGCTTCCCATCTCTTCGCTGCTGAAGGACGCCGTCCATCAGAGCGATTACGGCGCGAAGATCATCAACTCGAACATCCTCGCCCACCTGCGCCGTCCCGAGGTTTTCAGTTACAAGCCCGAGTCACGCGAGCGTCGCATCACCGCACCTCCCGCGACGGATGGCGTCATCAAACTCAGCTTCACCGGCAATCGCATCGATCTCATCGGCAAAAAGTCACCCACCGGCGGCAGTGTCCGCGTTTCCATCGACGGCAAGCCCGCCGACCAGCTCAACGCCTTCCTCATGACCTACGTCCAGCCCGGTGCCAAGAACCACAAGGAAGGCAAAGGCGCCGTCCC
>DAORHS010000379.1:0-5102 GCA_035438165.1 Prosthecobacter sp. | reverse complement strand
ACGGCCATGGCCGGCCAGCGCCACCCATGGCCGGAACCCTCCAGAAAACGGCCTGCCGCCATGGATCCGCGGTTCCCCGCCTGCGGTCGCAGTCGGGCGGTCCAGATCGCGGTTTGAACCGCCAGACCGGAGTTTGAGAGCGCCCGGCCGCCTCTGGCTCGTGCGCGACACCCGCCACGGCGAGAAGCCAAAGGATCTCCAGCGCCGCCTCAAACGCTTCCGCCAGCAGCGGCCCGGCGGACTTTGAGAACCTTGGGGGGCATCGACCAAGGCAGGAGAGAGCGCCAGAGGTTCGAAGACCACAGAGAAGCCTTCAGAGGGGCCAAATGCCGGGGATCTTCTTCCTGGGCATCCTCTTCTTCGGCGAGTGATTTTGGCCGCACCCAAGGCTTGACCTCCGGCGGCGTTTCCGCTTCCCTCGGCGCATTCCTCAAAAGCCTTTCGTTTCGTGAACGGCCCCTTTGACCTCACATCCACCCTTGAAAAACCACAAAAAACTGGGGGCGAATCTGATTCGTCCACAATTTATTGTGGATAAACAACGTTCGGGCAAGAAACAGAGTCCAGTGCAGACAGCCTCCCGCAACGACCTCTATGGAACCGTCAACTTTGAAGGCACCTGAGCTACGCAAAGACGGTTTCGCGGTTGCATCGTGTTACCTCGCGCTGTTCATCATGATCCTCCCTGTCGAGGCAGACATGCTCTTTTCACTCATGCGGCACAGCATCGGCGCTGGTGCGGCGTTTGCGGCTGGCTGCTTTGCCGTGGTCGCTACGCCATTTGCTTTGTCTTTGAGGCGTCGGTCCTTGCAACCACGCGTATGGGCGAACCGTGGCTCACTGATCACTGCCGGAGTGATTCTCGCACTCAACATCGTGAGTGTATCCTGCATCTTCATCAACAAACTTGCCGCATGAACACCACCTTCTGCACCCAAGAGCCCGAACAACAAAACGGATGCAGGCAACGGCTCGAATGGCATCTGTCGTGTCATCGACGCTTCCCGCTCGCCGTCGCCTGATCCGGGTCGTTCGGCCAACTGAGAGACCGCATTCATGAAAGCACGAGTCCGCAATAGACTTCTCCTCGCTGGTGTAGCCAGCCTATTGCTCGTGGTGCTGGGCAGCATGTTTCAGACAGCATTTTGGTCTCGTGATTCAGCTCGGGCACGAGCACTTCACGAAGTCACACAGTTCTGCCTGCGCAGTGGACGTGATCCAGCATTGCTCAGTGCCCCCCGAGAGGACACTGTCGGCGACGCACCTTGGTCGTTTGAGTGGCACTACGACGGCAAGCCGCGTTATCTGGTCGGCGTTTGGTTCGCACATGACGGGCACCCCGAGCTTTATTCCGGGAACAGGGACGATCCAGAATCTGCCGCGTATGATCCCCGCTGAACACCAACCAACGAAGCCTAACATGCGCTGCAGCGGCTACTCGTTGATGCAGGAGTTTCGCTCGGGCTTGATCTCTACCCGCCAGACATCGACACTTCCGAAGCATACACAGAAGACACCCCATGAGCAGCACACGACACCAAACGTGGAAACGGTGTCATGGAAACGGTGTCAGGCTGCAACGGGCTGACAAACCGAATCGCGAAAACCTGAGCGGTCGGGATTCCCATTTCGCAACGGCTGCCTCACCCTTCCCTGACAGGAGGCTCACCCCGCCACGACCGCCGCACGCGCATTCTCCTCGGCGCCGGTTTTTTCGAGGTAGTAGTCGTAGTCGCCGGAGTAGGCCGTGACTTTGCCCTCGGTGATGTGCAGCACCTTCGTCGCCAGTGAGCGGATGAAATGCACGTCATGGCTGATGAAGACGAGCGTGCCTTCGAACTTCTGCAGCGCGAGGATCAGGCCCTCGATGGCCCAGATGTCGAGATGCGTCGTCGGCTCGTCCATGAGCAGCAGGTTCGGCGGATCGACGAGGAATTTGACCAGATTGACGCGGCTCTTCTCGCCACCGCTCAGGACACGGCATTTTTTGTGCACGTCTTCGCGCTTGAAGAGAAAGGAACCCAGAATGCTGCGTGCCTCATCCTCGCGAATCTCCGGCGCGACGCGTTTCAACTCCTCCAGCACGCTGCAGTCCGGATCCAGCGTGTCGGCGCGATGCTGGGAGAAGTAGCCGAGCTTCACGTTCGTGCCCAGCTTGCGCTCACCCTTCTGAAACGGCACTTCACCCGCCAGAATCTTGATCAAGGTCGATTTGCCCGCACCATTCGGTCCCACGAGCACCGTGCGTTCGCCGCGCTCGATTTCAAGATCGAGGCCGCGATAGACCTGCTTGGTGCCGTAGGCCTGATGAATGTCCGTCAGCGCAATCAGGCGCTGGCCGCTGCGCTGGGGCTGAGGGAAATTGAAGCGGAAGCCCTTCCGCAGCGGGCGCGGCTTGTCGAGCTTCTCCATCTTCGCCAACTGCTTCTCACGGCTCTGCGCCTGTGACGCTTTCGAGGCCACCGAGCGGAAGCGGTCGATGAAGTCCTGAATCTGCTCGATCTCCTTCTGCTGGTTCTTGTACGCCTGCATGGCCCGCTCCCAGTTCTCCTCGCGCTGCTTGAGGTAGTCGCTGTAGTTGCCCTGGTAGGCGATGAGCTTGCTCTCCTCGATCTCATAGACCGACTGCACCAGCTCGTCCATGAAGTCACGGTCATGGGAGATGATCAGCAGCGCGCCGGGGTAGTTCTTCAAATAATTGCGGAACCACATGAGCGAGAGCAGGTCGAGGTGGTTCGTCGGTTCGTCGAGCAGGAGGAGGTCCGGCTCCATCACCAGCAGGCGCGTCATGTGCGCGCGCATCACCCAGCCGCCGCTGAACTCGCGTGCCGGTCGTGCAAAGTCCTCCTCCTTGTAGCCCAGCCCATTGAGGATGCGTTTGGCCTTTGCCTCGGTCTGCGGGTCCTGCAGCGCGTCATGCTTGGCATGCGCCTCGAAGTACTCGGGGCTGGAGACATCGCCCGCGGCCTCAAACTCGCGCAAGACCTTCTCCAGCGCCTCGATCTCGCCCGCCTTGCCCGTGGCCACGTCCAAAACGCTCTCGTTGCCGACGGGTTCGCTCTCCTGCGGCAGGAAGCCGACGGTCGTCCACTCATCGCGGATGACTTCACCGGCGTCCGGCGTGTCCGTTTTGAGAATCAGCGAGAACAGGGTCGATTTGCCGGCGCCGTTCGGTCCGACGAGCGCCACCCGCTCGCCATAGTTGATGGTCATCGTCGCAGCGCTGAAGAGCGTGCGGGCATTGAAGGTCTTGGTGACGTCGCGGATCGTGAGCATTGCCTCTGCGTATCACCGTGCCGCCACCACTGCACGCGGTTTGTGTTCCGTGAGGACTTTTGACACCGGCACCTCCACCGCATTTTCGCGTCCGAGGAACTCCAGCAGCACCCGCACGCGGTCCGCGCCGCTGAGCATCGCGTTCACGATTCCTTTCAGCCCGCGCATCGGCCCCTCGGTCAGCTCCACCGTGTCACCGACCTTCACGCCGACTTCCACCTCGCAGATCTCCACGTCCTTCATCTCGGCCTTCAATTCCGCGATGGCCTTGTCAGGAACGGAGGTGAGATTGCCGCCGAAATCGACCACGCGGATCACGCTTTGGGAGTACTTCACGGCCCGCATCGACTCGATGGGGATGAAGCGGGCAAAAAAGTAGCTCGGAAACAGCGCCTCGACGAACCAGACCTTGCCCCGCCGCGTGTTGCGCTGAAAGCGGATGCGCGGGCAGTAGGTCTCCACGCCTTCCAATCCGGCCATCAGCGAAGCGGCGATGTGTTCGCACTTCGGGCGGGTGTGAACGACATACCAGGCCGGTGTGTTTTCTTTGGTTTCTTTCATGGAGGGAGAATGACTCAAACTGTCGCTGCCCACTGCCGAGGCAACCTCAATCCTTCGCGGCGAACAACGGGTTTGCGCACGAGCATGGTCTGCGCCACCTGTGCGCCCGTTTTTCCGCCCACGCGCATGTTCGCCGATCTCTACGACTATCTTTACCACCAGGCTCCCACCGGCGGCATCCCGCTGAAAGGCACCGGTATTGTCGTGGCGCTGGGGCTGATTCTCACCCACGTCTGGGCGCTGAAAAACGGAGAGAAGACCCAGGCCTTTCTGAAGGCCTTCCCCCGCACCTTCAAGTGGGGCGTCATCCTGCTCACCCTGGATTTCATCTGGAGCGTGTTCGCCCTTTCGAACATGGACATGGGCGAGTTCTTCAACATGCGCCGCACCTTCATCATGATCGTGGCTGGTGGCTATGTCGCGGTGCTCATCTATGTGAAGGAGTTCCTGGCCGTTCGTGCGCTCGGCGCGCTCATGCTGCTCGTCGCCGGTCCGGTGCTGACCGCCGCCTTCCTGCAGCCGCAGACCAGCCGCCTGCTGCTGCCCATCCTTGCCTACGTTTGGATCATCGTCGGCATGTACTTCATTGGCATGCCGTTTCTCATGCGTGACTGGGTGAACTGGCTGCTCGCCAAACCGCAGCGCTGGAACTTGGCGGTGTACTCCGGCATCGGCTACGGCGTGGTGCTGCTCGCGGCGGCCATCCTGTTTTACTGATGAACCCGCAGCCCCGCGTCCTCGTCATTCGTGGCGGTGCGATTGGCGATTTCATTCTCACCCTGCCCGCGATCCGTCTGCTACGCGAAACCATCGCCGGGTGCCACCTCGAAGTCATCGGCTATCCCGCCATCGCCGAACTCGCCCGCGCCGCCGGACTGGCCGACTCCGTGCGCAGTCTCGAACACCGCACGATGGCCCCGCTGTTCGCCAAAACGGCACCCATCGACGAAGCGCTCGCCGAGCACCTGCGCAGCTTCAATCTCGTGGTGAGCTTCCTCTACGACCCCGACGGCTTGTTTCGCGCCAGCATGGAACGCGTCGGCGTCAAAACGCTCATCGAATGCCCGCCGCGCGTGCAGAACGAGGGTGAACACGCCTCCAGACAACTCGCCAAAGGCCTGGAGAAGCTGGCGATGTATCTGGAGGACGAACATCTGCTCCGCGCCCAGTTTGAGTGCGTCCGGGTGTGGCAGGAAGCCTTGCCATCCATTTGGGCAGCGGTTCGGAGAAAAAAAACTGGCCGCTGGAGCACTGGCTGCGGCTCG
>DAORHS010000378.1:0-5110 GCA_035438165.1 Prosthecobacter sp. | reverse complement strand
GGCTGGTCAGCCATTGCGGACTGAAGGATCGACACGCCGTCACGCGCCAGTGGTTCAGCCTGCACATGCCGGGGCAGGAATCGCCGGACCCGGCGGCGCTGGAGTCCGAGGGACTGCGCGTGCTGCGCATCACGCGGAACACGCGCAAACTGCGGCGCGGTATTCACGCGGGCAACCGCTTCACCATTCGCCTGCGCGAGCCTGACTTCGACGCGGCGCTCGCTGCTGAACGCTGGCAGGCGATTTCCACCTGCGGCGTGCCGAACTTCTTCGGATCGCAGCGCTTCGGCAATGACGGTCGCAACGTGGCGAAGGCGGAGGCGATGTTTCGCGGCGAATTCACGCCGGGAGACCGCCTGCTGCGCGGCCTGCTACTTTCCGCCGCCCGCAGTCATCTCTTCAATGCGGTGGTCGCCGGACGGATGGCGCAGGGAAACTGGGATCGTCCGCTGCGTGGCGAAGTCTTCGGTTTCGCCGACAACGGAACGATCCTGCTGCCGGAGAATCAGCGCGGCGATGAAGTGGCACGATTTGAACAGGGCATCGTCGAACTCACCGCGCCGCTGTGGGGCAGTGGTGAATTGCAGAGCGTGGCAGACGTGCGCGCACTTGAACAAGCGCTGCTTGCCGAGCTCCCAGAACTCACCGCCGGACTCGAAGCCTGCGGCCTGCGGCAGGAGCGCCGCGTCATGCGCCTGCGTCCGCTGCGTCCCGTGCTCGAAGTGCTGGAGAATGGCGATCTGCAGTTTCAGTTTGATCTGCCGAAGGGGACCTATGCGACGACGTTGCTGAGCGAACTGGCGGTGCTGGACGAAGCTTCGCCGAGCGGGGCGCGTTGACGGGACACTGAACAAATTTGCACCGTCACCTTCGAACGTAAAAAGCAGCTTTGAGTAGCGTTGGTTAACGCCTCTGATGCGCCGCTTTGCCCCAAGTCTTCTTCTTCTCCATGCCATCTGCCTCATCATGGCCGGGGTTGCTTGTGCCACGGAGATGACGGCGGAGCAGCGCACGTTTTTTGAGAGCAAGATCCGGCCGGTGCTGGTGAAGCAGTGCTACGAATGCCACTCGGCGGACGCGAAGAAGCTCGGCGGCAAGCTGCTGCTCGATGCGCCTTCGGAAATGATCGCGGGCGGCGAGTCGGGCCCGTCGTTGATTCCAGGGAAGCCGGACGACAGTCTGATCATTCAGGCGTTGCGCTACGACGGCCTCGAAATGCCGCCGAAGAAGCCGCTGCCGGAGTCGGTGATCGCAGACTTCGTGGCCTGGGTGAAGCTGGGTGCGCCCGATCCGCGTGAGGACGCGCCGAAGAGCGCCAAAACAGCAAATAAGGCAGCGCCCGAGCCGCTGTGGTCCCTGAAACCCGTCTCCGCGCCGAAGCCGCCCGTGGTGAAGGACCAAGCGTGGCCGCGTGGGGCCATCGACCGCTTCGTGCTGGCAAAGATCGAATCAAAAGGCCTGCGGCCCACATCCGACGCGGATCGGCGCACGCTACTGCGACGGCTCTCGTTTGATCTGACCGGCCTCCCTCCATCCGACACGTCTGACGTGTCGGACTTGGCCGACTACGTTGACTCCCTCCTCGCATCTCCGCACTTCGGCGAGCGCTGGGGCCGCCACTGGCTCGACGTGGCCCGCTACGCCGAATCGAACGGCAACGACGGCCTCAGCCGCAATCCCAGCTTCCCGCATGCCTGGCGCTACCGCGACTACGTCATCGCGGCCTTCAACGAAGACATGCCCTACGACCGCTTCATTACCGAGCAGATCGCCGGTGACCTCCTGCCAGCCGAATCCGACGCACAGCGCGACCGCCAGCTCGTCGCGACCGCCTTTCTCGCCCTCAGCGCGAAACCCGCCAAAGCGATGAACGACAACTTCGAGATGGACGTCGTGGCGGATCAAATCGGTGTCGTCGGCAGTGGCATCATGGCGCTGAGCGTCGGCTGCGCCCGCTGTCACGATCACAAGACGGACCCCATTCCCACCCGCGACTACTACGCGCTCGCCGGCATCTTCAAGAGCACCGAAACGATGTGGGGTGCGGCGGCGCATCAGGGACTCACCGCTCCGCAAACCGCGCTGCACGAACTCAAGGCTGCGGCGCCGGTCAAGCCACGTGCGGAGATCGAAAAGATCATACTCGATCATCCGCCGCGCCGGGCGCCTTCGAAGCCGTCCTTCAAGCATGCCGCCGATGCGCCGCTGGCCATGGGCGTGCGCGACGCGAAGACGATCATCGACTGCAAGCTCAACATCGACGGCGAATCCAAGAAACTCGGCCCGGCCATCCCGCGCGGCTTTCTTTCCGTCTGCGGCGATGCCACGCTGAAGCCGGATGCGAAGCAGAGTGGCCGCATGCAACTCGCCCAGTGGCTGGCCAGTCCGCAGCATCCGCTGACGGCTCGCGTGATCGTGAACCGCGTTTGGCTCCAACTTTTCGGCGAAGGCCTCGTGCGCACGCCGGATGACTTCGGCTTGTCGGGGGAGAAGCCTACGCATCCCGAACTGCTCGACCATCTCGCCACGCGCTTCATGCGCGAAGGCTGGTCCATCAAGCACCTCATCCGCAGCATCGTCCTCTGCCGTACCTACCAGCTCAGCAGCGCCAGCGATGACGCTTTGCGCCAAGCCGATCCGGACAACACGCTGCTCACGCGCCACAACCGCCGTCGTCTCGATGCCGAGTCCGTGCGCGATGCCATGCTCGCCGCAGCAGGCACGTTGAATCCACAACCCGCGCAGGGTTCGCTCATTCAGCATCGCGACGTGCTCATCAACGAACTGCCGGCGCTGCATCAGCCGAGCACGCATCGAAGCATCTACCTCCTCATGCTGCGGAATTCGATGCCGCCGGAACTGACGCCCTTCAACCTGCCCGAAGCCACCGCCGTCACCGGCAAACGCGACGCAGCCACGCTCGCCACGCAGTCGCTTTACCTGCTGAACAACGCCTTTCTCGTCGAGCAGTCCCGCAACTTCGCCACACGCGTGCAACAGGCTGCCGCTGATGATGTCGAGCGCATCCAGTTCGCCTATCGCCAGGCCTTTGGCCGCGCCGCCAGCGCTGCCGAGACTCAACGCGCTTACGACTTCATCCGCGAAGCCGGTGCGATGCTCGCTTCGGCCCAGAACGAGGAAAGTGAACGCCGCAGCGACGCCTGGGCGGCCTTCTGTCAGGCGCTGCTCGCGAGCAACGAGCTACGCTATGTGGATTGACCCCATCATGAGAGTTTGCCCTCTCGCGAGCGTTTGTTTGGCAGTGAAAACCTCCTTCTCCCATCTGCCGCTTGTCATCGCTGTTCTTGTGAACGGCGGAGCTGCGTCTTCGTGGGCGACTCCGGCGAACAAGAAGGCGGCAGCGAACTACTTTGACCATTTCCTGCCTGCGGCGCTCGCGGATTGCACACTGTGTCATCTGCCTTCGACGAATCATGCGCCCGAGAGCTTGGAGGAGTTTCCGCACAATGCGTTCGGGAAGGAATTGGCCGCGATCAAGAAGAAGAGTTTGCCGGAGCGGTTGAAACAGCTCGCGGGTAAGGACAGCGACGCCGACGGCGTGGCCAATCTCACGGAGATCCTGCTCGGCGGGCATCCGGGTGATGCGAAGGTGAAACCTGAATCGCTCGCGCAACTGGGCGCGAAGAAGGATGCCTTCGACCGTTTTCTGACTCGTTATGCGTGGGAGCCCTTCAAGCCGGTGAAACGTCCTGCCAGTCCCGTGCCGGGCATGGCCAATCCGATCGACGCATTCATCGGCGAGCAGCTTGAGACGCATGCTTTGAAGCCGCTGGGCGAGGCGACACCCGCGCAGATCGCGCGACGCGTGCATGTGGATCTCATCGGCCTGCTGCCGACGCCGGAGCAGGTGACGGCTTTTGAAATGGCGTATGCCGCGCAGCCGGATGTCGCTTTGCACCAGCTCACCGATCGCCTCATGGACGATCCACGTTACGGCGAACGCTGGGGGCGCCATTTCATGGACATCTGGCGCTACTCGGACTGGGAGGGCTACAAAGGCGCGGTTCGCCTAAGCCAGCCGCACATCTGGCGCTGGCGCGACTGGATCATTGAGTCGCTCAACGCGAACAAGCCCTACGACCGCATGGTGCAGGAGATGCTCGCGGGCGATGAACTGGCGCCGACGGACGAGAACACGCTGCGGGCGACCGGCTACCTCGCACGGAATTTCCAAAGCGACCGCCTGCAGTGGATGGACAACATCGTCGAGCACACCAGCAAGGCCTTCATGGGCCTGACGATGAACTGCGTGAAGTGCCACGATCACAAATACGATCCCATCCCGCAGACCGACTACTATGCCATCCGCGCCGTCTTTGAGCCCTACAACGTACGCACCGATCCGGTGCCCGGCGAACTCGACGCGAAGAAGGACGGCATGCCACGCGCCTACGATTCGTCGCTCACGGCGGTGACCTACCTGTTCCAGCGCGGCGACGAGCGCTTCCCCATCAAGGACAAACCCATCGCACCCGGCGTGCCGGCCATCTTTGATGGAAAGCTCGACATCAAGCCGGTGAGCCTGCCGCTGATCGCGCAGCAGCCGGAAAAGCGCGACTACTACAAGGCAGCCATGCTCGCCGCGGTGGATTCGGTGGCGGATGCCGAACTGCGCGAGATGAAGCGCACAACGCTGGAGGAGCAGTTGAAGCTCGAAGCGCTCGAAGACGGTGGCATGGACAAGAAGTCCGCAGACTGGAAGGCGCTGGCGACGAAAGTGGCGGAGTTGCAGAAGCAGACGGCACTGATCGAGGCCCGCGAGGCGAAGGAAAAGGCGGATGCGGCGCTGCAAAAGGCGATGGCGACCAAGCCGCTCACCACCACGGTCAAGAAGACCATCGCCACCGCGAAGACGGCGGCGGATGCCGCGAAGAAGAAGCTCGCCGAAGCCGAGAAGGCGAGCACGACTGCCGCGAAGGCTGCGGACTACAAGCCGCGTGAAGTGAAGTCCTATCCGGCGACGAGCAGCGGACGGCGGCTCGCTTTCGCACGCTGGCTCACTTCGCCGCAGAATACGCTGTTCGCCCGTGTGGCGGCGAATCATCTTTGGATTCGCCATTTCGGCACGGGCATCGTCGCCACGCCGGAT
>DAORHS010000377.1:0-5113 GCA_035438165.1 Prosthecobacter sp. | reverse complement strand
GGGCCGGGGTACGGCTACAACCGCCCCTATGGGGCCGTTTACGGCGGGTACAGCAACTACACCTACTACCCGCGTTACTCGACGTACTACCACGCGCCGACGCAGCAGTACCATTATCACAACGGTTCCTCCTGGCTCACGAGTCCTCGACCCCACGGCATCCCTCCCAGTGTGCTTCGTTCTTCACCCTCCGTGCCGCTGCATCTGCCCGGCCCTCCTCAGCAGCATCACTCGCAGATCACACGGTCCTACCCCCGCACCTGGTCTCCCTCCGGTGGCGGACAGCCAACGCCTCACGGCAGCAGCGGACATCAGTCGTCTCAAGGCGGGAGCCATCAAAGTCCTCCTGGGGGCAGCGGGCATCAAGCGCCCCCTGGCGGTGGCCGGGATCGGGATCATGATCGGGATCGCGATCACCGATAAGCATGACGGCGCTTGGCTGATGGCGTGACGTTGATCTGTCGGCATGTCGCGCTGGCTGCGGAGATTGCATGTCCGCAGGGCGGACGAATGCCAGTGCCCGTGTTCTGCATTCTCGGTTGCCTGCGCAGTCTGTACCGCTAGCCTCGCGCGCATGGAACGTCACCTTTGCCTCCTCTGCCTTGGAGCCTCGCTGCTGCTCACGCTCACCGGCTGCCATGCGCGCTGGGGCATGCCGGTTCAGGGTTACGGCTATCCGCCCGGGCTGTCGGTCTTTGCGCCGCGGGCGGGCGGGTCGGCGAACTTCACCTATTACCCGCGCTTCGAGGCCTACTACCATCATGCCACGCAGCAGTTCTATTATCCGAACGGGAAGAAGTGGGAGATGCAGCCCGCGCTGTCCGGCGCCACGCCTCAGGAGGTGCGTCGCACGCCGGGCGTGCCGTTTCAGTTCCCCGATCATCCGTCCAAGTATCATCCGCATGTGAAGCAGGCTTTCCCTGCGACCTGGACGCCGTCCTCGAATCGCTATGAAGAAGGCTACGAGTGGGGCCACAGCGGCTGGGATCTGGACCGTCGGTAACTTGGATCATTCACTGCTGCGCATGGATCGTCTCATCTGTCTCCTGGGTCTGGTGGTGTTCGTGGCGCTGGCCTGGGCGCTGTCTTCGAACCGGCGTTTGTTTCCGTGGCGCGTGGTGCTGACGGGGCTGGGGCTGCAGTTGGTCTTTGGCGTGCTCATTCTGCGCACGGGCGCGGGGAAGGGGATTTTTGTGTTTCTCGACAAGGCATTTCGCAAGCTGCTGAGCTTTGCGGACGAGGGCATCGGCTTTGTCTTCGGCGCGATCAGCAAGCCCGTGCTCATGGCACCGGTCTTCGGCGGCGGCAATGCGGCGTCGCTGGCGCTGATCGTCACCGGCAGCATCATCCTCGTCTCGGCGCTGTCGTCGCTGCTTTATCATTACGGCGTGCTGCAGCAGATCGTCAAAGCGGCCGCCTGGGTGATGCGGCGCGTCATGCGCACCAGCGGCAGCGAAACGCTGGCCGCCGCGGCGAACATCTTCATGGGGCAGACGGAGGCGCCGCTCGTCGTCAGGCCCTACCTCGCTCGCATGACGCGCAGCGAGCTGATGTGCCTGATGGTCGGCGGCATGGCGACGATCGCCGGCGGCGTGCTCGCGGCCTATGTGTCCTTTGGCATCTCCGCCGGACATCTGCTCACCGCCTCCGTGATGAGCGCACCCGCCGCGATGATGATGGCGAAGATTTTGATCCCGGAGACCGAGGAAAGCGAGACCGCGCATGGTGCGCACAAACCTATCGAGCGCGAGACCACCAACGGCATCGACGCCCTCTGCCATGGTGCGAGCGACGGCATGAAGCTGGCCATCAACGTCATCGCCATGCTCATCGCCTTCGTCGCCGTCGTGGCGCTGGCGAACTACCTGCTCTCTCTCGGCTTGCGCCTGTGCGGCCAAAACGTGCCGCAGCCGCTGCAACTCGTGCTCGGCTGGCTCAATGCGCCCTGCGCCTGGCTGATGGGCGTGCCGTGGCAGGATTGCGGCAAGGTGGGCGCGCTGCTCGGCGAGCGCGTGGTGCTGAACGAGTTCCTCGCCTACCTGCACCTCAGCCAGCAAACAGGTGACATCTCGCCCCGCAGTGCGGAGATCGCCACCTACGCGCTGTGCGGCTTCGCCAACATCGGCAGCATCGCCATCCAGATCGGCGGCATCGGCGCCCTGGTGCCCCAGCGCCGCGCGGAACTGGCGAAGATCGGGCTCAAGTCCATGGTGGGCGGGCTGCTGGCCTGCTATTGCACCGCTTGTGTCGCGGGATTGCTGCTTTAAAGAGTGCGTCGCATGTCCGACCCGACCGGCCTCAACGTCACCGACCTCCGCTTTGCCTATTCTGGCGAGGGCTTCCGTGTGCACGTGCCGCGACTCGAACTGGCGGCGGGCAAAGCTCTGGCGCTGGCCGGACCGAGCGGGGCCGGGAAGTCCACCCTGCTGCGCCTGCTCACGGGCCTGCTGACACCCGCGTCGGGCCAGGTGAGTCTTGGCTCCGCGCAAATCCATGCGATGAACCGCGAAGAGCGCCGGGCCTTTCGTCTGAAGGAGATCGGACTCGTGTTTCAGGACTTCGCACTGCTCGACTACCTCACCGTCACGGAGAACATCCTGCTGCCCCACCAGTTTCGCGAAGGGAGCGCGGACACTCCTGTCCGCCTTAGGATGCAGGATCTCACGCAGCGTCTGCACATCGACCGCTATCTCGACAAAAAGGTGTCACAGCTCTCGCAGGGCGAGCGTCAGCGCGTCGCCGTGGCGCGTGCGCTGGTGCATGAGCCGCGATTCGTTTTTGCCGATGAACCCACCGCCTCGCTCGATCCCGCACGCGGTCGCATCGTGGTGGACATGCTGCTCGAAGACGCACGCCGTCGCAGTGCCTGCCTGGTGATGGTGACGCACGATCCCAATCTGCTGCCGATGTTTGATCAAACGCTGCGCATGGAGGACCTGGCCACCGCATGAGCGCCGCCTTCCAACTCGCCGCGCGTTACGTGCTGCGGCATCGTTTTCAAAGTGCGCTGCTCGCCGGGGCGCTGGGGCTCGTGTTCGCGCTGCCGCTTTGCCTGCGCGTGCTGATCGAGCATGCACAGCAGGAACTTCGCGCCCGTGCCGCCGCCACGCCGCAGATTGTCGGCACGCGTGGTAGTGCGCTGGATCTGATGATGACGGCGCTCTACTTCAAGCGCGAGAACCTCATGCCGCTGCCTTTCGGCGCGCTTGCCGAACTGCGCCACAATCACAGCGTCAGCGCCATTCCGCTGCACATCCGCTATCAGGCGCAGGGAGCGCCGATCGTGGGCACGGAGCTCGAATACTTCACCTTCCGCGGTCTGCATCTCGCGGCAGGCAAACAGCTCAGCCGTCTCGGGGACTGCGTCGTCGGTGCCCGTCTCGCGAAGCAGCGCGGGCTGCAGCCCGGCGGTCATGTGTTCTCCTCCCCCGAGCAGGCCTTCGACATGGCCGGTGTCTATCCTTTGAAGATGCGTGTCACCGGCGTCCTCACGCCGAACGGCACGCCGGACGATGATGCGCTGTTTGTCGATTTGAAAACCACGTGGCTCATCGAGGGCCGTTCTCATGGTCACGATGATCTCAAGAAGGATGACTCCGTGATTCTGAAGCAGGAGGAGGACAACATCGTCGGCAACGCCGCCGTGCGCATGTTCAATGAAGTCACCGACGCCAACCTCGCCTCCTTCCATTTCCATGGCGACATCTCCACCTATCCGATCAGCGCCGTGATCCTGCTGCCCAAGGATGCGAAGGCCGAGGCGCTGCTGGCCGGCCAGTTCGCCCGCTCGAAGGACAAGCAGCTCATCCGACCACAGGATGAGATGGAAGCACTGCTCTCGCAGCTCGTGCGCCTTGAAGGTTTCGCCGCGAGCGCACTGCTGCTGACCGCCACTGCGGCGCTGTTTGTCACTGCGCTCGTGTTTGCCCTGTCCTTCCGCCTTCGCCAGCGCGAGTTCGCCACGCTCGAAGACGTCGGTGTCTCGCGCCGCTCGCTCATCAGCGTCAAGGTGCTGGAGATCCTCATCGTCGGACTGGTGGCCGTGTTGATCGGACTGCTGCTGCTCCAAGGCTCCTCCTTTGCCGCCCCGTACCTGCTGCGCTGGGCGCTTTAACATTTTCTTCACTTCATGTCTCACGCACTCGACGCCCTCATTTACACCCTGGATGTGAATCCCGACATCAGCACCGAAGGTCGTGTGCTCTTCCTGCGGGCGCAGGAGCATCCCGCCTTGCAGCACTTTGAGGGCCGTCTCGTCTGCCAGCAAAACTGGAAGCCGCGTGCCAGCGAACTCGAAGCGGCCGGCTACCGGGTCGAACGAGAGGTGCACGGGCTGTTTGATCTTGTGCTCGTGCTGCCCGATCCGCAGCGCGACCTCATGGTCGCCGATCTCGCCCGTGCGCATGATCACCTCGCCCCCGGCGGCCTGCTGATGGCCGCCCAGCACAACGACGCCGGCGCCAAACGCTGTGAGCAGCATTTGCGCGAGGTCGCCGGTGGCGGAGTGGAGTCGCTCTCCAAACATCACAGCCGCGTGTTTTGGGCCACCAAAGATGAGTCGAAGCCGTGGAAGGCCGATCTGCTGGAGCGCTGGCGCCAAGGAGCGGTCATGCGCCGCATTCTCGACGGCCGTTTCTGGTCGCGGCCCGGTTTGTTCAACTGGGACCGCATTGACGAAGGCTCAGCACTGCTCGTGAAGCACCTGCCGGAGACGATTGCGGGAAACGTGGCCGACTTCGGCTGTGGCTGGGGTTTTCTGAGCGACCACCTGCTGCGAAACTGCCATGACATCGATACGCTCGACATTTACGACGCGGACGCCGACTGCTTCGAATGCGCTCGGCGCAATCTCGGTCTCGTCCCGACGCGGGTGAAGGCGCATCCGCACTGGCAGGATGTCACCACCGGATTCGACCGCACCAAGTTCGACGCCGTCGTGATGAACCCCCCGTTTCACGAAGGCAAGGACGCCGATCCCCTCATCGGTCTCAAATTCATCGCCGCCGCCGCCCAGGCCCTGCGTCCTGACGGGCAGCTCTGGCTCGTGGCCAATCGCCAGCTTCCCTATGAGAACCTGCTGACGGAAACCTTTGCCCAGATGGACAAGGTGGTG
>DAORHS010000376.1:0-5128 GCA_035438165.1 Prosthecobacter sp. | reverse complement strand
AGCACAGAAAAAAGTTTGACTGAATCTCGAATAGGCTCGGCAGCCCCTCGTCTGATGAAGACGCCGCAAGGATGCGGCAACAAATCAAAACACCAACCTCCCTCATCATGAAAAAGCTCATCACCCTGCTGGCCGTCGCCGCCAGTCTTGCCGTTTTCACTCCGACCACCAGCCAGGCACGCGACGACCACCGTTCTTCCAGCCGCAGCTTCTCGCACTCCTGCGGTTCCTGCCGAGCGCCCGTTTATCGTGAGCGTGTCTGCACCGGCCATGATCGCCACGGCCGTGCCATCTATGGCTACCGCACCGCGAGACATAGCTGCCGCTCCAGCCACGGTCATGGACACTCTTCCCACGGACATTCCTCACACGGGCACAACAGCAGTCGTGGAGGCTTCAGCCTGCCCGGCTTCTTCTTCGGTTTTGGCCGCTAGTCGCCACGGAGCGGGTCTGAGAGATCGCACACACATCAAAGCCCGCCGGAGAGTGATCTCCGGCGGGCTTTTTCTTGGAAGGAGAATGAATGCGCGCAAAAAAACCGGCGCGGGATGAGCACGCCGGTGATGGGAGGGTGGGTTCGCTTACTTTTTCTCGGCGTCAGGCTTGCACTCGCACAGCCACTCGGCCTTTTTGCAGGCCTCGCACTCGCTGGTGTTGTATTCCAGGCGGGCGGTGACGGCCTTGGCCTTGGGGGTGTCTTTGTATTGAAGGATAAGCCACTCGCCCGCTTTGACGACTGGAACGACGAAGCCTTTGGCATCCTTTTCCACAACGAGTTTGACGGGCTTGTCGCGGTCGCCGGTGATGGCGGTGAGTGTCTGCTCGGCCATGGCGACGGCCTTCATGTCCTTGTCGAGCAGGGCGATGTGGAACTTGTCGCCTTTGACGATGACCTCGCCGTGCATGGTTTCATTTTTGCTGAATTCAAGGATGCGGCCCTTGTTGGGGCCGAGCTCGACGCCTTCATGAGCGAAGCTGAGGGATGTGATGAGCGTGAGGAGGATGAGTTTGGTTTTCATGATGTGGGTTGGATGTATTTGAGCGCGGCCTTGCGGCCAAAGAGATAAAAGACGGCGGGTGTGATCATCAGGTCTAGCAGCGTGCTGCTGACGAGGCCGCCGACGATGACGACGGCAACGGGATGCAGAATTTCCTTGCCCGGCTCGTTGGCAGCGAGCAGCAGCGGGATCAAGGCGATGCCTGCGCAAAGCGCGGTCATCAAAACGGGCACCAGCCGCTCCAGCGTGCCACGCACGATCATCTCGCGGCTGAAGGGCTCTCCTTCATGCTTCATGAGGTGCAGGTAATGGCTGATCATCATGATGCCATTGCGCGCCGCCACGCCGCCCACGGCGATGAAGCCGACGATGGTGGCGATGCTGATGTTGTCGATGAGCCCCCAGGTCAGCGCGAGGCCGCCCATGAGCGCGAGCGGGATGTTCAACATGACTTGCAAGGCGAGCGACAGGCTGCGGAAGTAGCCGAAGAGCAAAACGGTCACTGCCAGCAGCACGAGGGCGAAGTAAAACGCGATGCGCTTCGCCGCGGCCTGCTGCGCCTGAAATTCGCCCTCAAAACGCAGGAAATAGCCTTCTGGCAGCTCCACCTGCTCACGCACGGCGCTTTCCCACTGCTTCACGAGGCTTTCGAGATCACGCACACCCGTGTTGGCCGCGATGACGATGCGCCGCTGAGTGTTTTCACGGTTGATGACATTCGGCCCCTTTCCTTCGCGGATGTCGGCCACGAGCCGCAAGGGGATGCGCTGGCCGCGATCCGTCTCGATGAGCAGCTCGCCGATCTTTTCCGGTGAATCACGCCAGCTTTCCGGCAGGCGCAGCACCAGATCGACCGTGCGCTGGCCCTCGCGCAGTTCCGCGACGGTTTTGCCGCCGAGCAGCGTCGAGACTTGTTCATTGAGTGTTCCAGGCTGCACCCCGTATGCGACGGCGCGCTCACGGTTTACTTCAATCTTAATCTGCGGGATCGGCACCTGCGCCTCCAGGTTCACATCGGTCAATCCGGGGATCGTTTTGGCGATGTCCCGCACCTTCTCGCCTTTTTCCCGCAGCACGGCCAGATCAGGGCCGAAGATCTTCACGGCAATCTTCGCCGACACACCACTGAGCATGTGGGAGAGACGGTGGCCGATGGGCTGCCCGACATTGAGGAAGGTGCCGGGGATCGTCTTCAATTGCGTGCGGATCTCCGCAAAGACGACCTCGCGCGGTCTGCCGCCTTCGTTAAACTCGACGTCGAACTCATTCACGCTCACCGGCATGACGTGATCGTCTTTTTCGGCTCGTCCGGCTCGTCGTCCGATGCTTTTTACCTCAGGAATGGATTGCAGCAACCGCACGCCGACCTCGCCGATCTCATTCGAGTGCGCCAGCGAGGTTCCTGGTGCGCTGGCGAGCGAAATGGTGGCGCTGCCTTCATTGAACGTGGGGAGGAATTCTTTGCCCATCATCGGGTAGAGCATGAGTGAGGCGAACAGCAGCATGCCTGCGAGCGCGATGACGAGCATCGGCGCGCCGAGCGCGAAGCGCAGAAAAGTTTGGCGCACGAGGAACTTCATGCCCCGCACGATGAACCCATCGCCGTGACCGCCAGGGGCCGGCTTGAGCAGCAAGGAGCACAAAACGGGGATCACCGTGAGTGAAACGACAAACGACGCCGCCATGCTGGTGATCGTGGCGATGGCAATCGGCGTGAAAAGCCTGCCTTCGATGCCTTCCAGTCCAAGCAGTGGCAGAAACACCAGGATGACGAGCACGGTGGCATAGAGGATGGAGTTTCGGACTTCGCTGGAAGCGGCGGCGATGACCTCAATGGCCGACTGGGACGGGCTTTCACGCAAACGCCGCCACACGTTCTCCACGTCCACAATCGCATCATCCACCACCATGCCGATGGCCACCGCGAGGCCGCCGAGCGTCATGGAGTTCACACTGACGCCGAAGAGCTTGAAGATCAGAATCGTGACGGCAAACGACAGCGGCATGGCCATGAGCGTGATGGCCGTGGTGCGGAAGTTCAGCAGGAACAGAAACAGAATGATCGCGACCATGATCGCCCCGTCACGAATGGCCTCCTTGAGATTGCCGATGGCATGCTCGATGAAATCGCCCTGGCGAAACAGGATCTCGGCGGTCACGCCGGCTGGAAGCGCGGGTTTCAGTTCCTCCAACGCGTCTTCGACCTGCTGGGTGAGCTTCAGAGTGTCAAACCCAGGCGCTTTGTCGATGCTGAGCACCACGCCCATCGTGCCGTTCACGCTGGCATCACCGCGCATCGGCTGAATGCCGTCCTTGACCTCGGCCACGTCGCTGATGAGCACAGGGCGGTCGCCCACCGTCTTGATGACGGTGTGGGCGATGTCTTCCAGGCGTGTCGTCATGCCGAGATTGCGCACCATGATCTCAAGCGGGCCCGCTTGCAGATAACCGCTCGTCGCGTTGCCCGCCGCGCGGCTGGTCGCGGCCTCGACTTCTTCAAACGTGACGCCAAAGGCCGCGAGACGATTGGGATTCGGCTGCACTTGGATCTGTTTCACGCCGCCGCCGATGGTCAGCACCTCCGCCACACCGCTGATGCTCTGCAAACGCCGCTTGATCGTCCAATCCGCCAGCGTGCGCAGATCCACTGGCAAAACCTTGCCATCATGACTGCGCAGGCCGACGAGCAGGATCTCGCCCATGAGCGACGAAACGGGTGTCATTCCCGGCTTGGCGCCTTTCGGCAGCGTGTTTAAAACGGCCTGCATGCGCTCCTGCACGAGTTGTCGCGCGCGGTAGATGTCGGTTCCCCAGCCGAATTCGGCAAACACCAGTGACAGCCCGACATCTGAATTCGACCGCAGCCGGTCCAGTCCACCGACCCCCTGAAGCGCGCTTTCCAACGGCTGCGTGACCAATGTTTCGACTTCTTCCGGCGCCAGGCCCGGCGCCTCGGTCAAAATGGTGACCGTCGGCTTCGTCATGTCCGGCAGCACCTCCACGGGAAGCTGCCTGAGCGTTTGAAAGCCAAACACGAGCACCACCTGCGCCGCCATCAAAATGAGCGGGCGATGATGCAGCGAGAAGCGGATGAGATGATTCAGCATGAGGCTACGCGGCAGCGGGTTTGCGGATCATCACGAGAGTCAGAATCAGCAACGCGAGCAAAAATGCGCTCGTTCCGGCAAAGAAGATCGTGAGCATGTTCCATGGCGAATGTTCGTGATGGTCGTCATCCGCATGACCGGCAGCGGCGATCTGCTCCTTGGTCATTTCACTGCCGTCTTCGTTGTGGGGATGACCGTGCGCGGCATCCATCGCCTCTTTGAGCGACACGCTGCCCTTCCCGGCAAACGCGAGGGCATAGGCGCCACGGACGACGACTTCATCCCCGGGCAGCAGCCCCTGCGTCACCTCGACAAATCGATCATTCTGCGCGCCGAGCACCACCGGCACGCGGACAAACGCATTCTTGAGCTCGTAGTCCTTGATGTACACGAACCGCTCGGCGGCGTCCCCCTGCACCGCGGAGCGCGGAATCGACATCACATCCTCGCGCTGGCTCACGACGATGTTGAACTCGGCCTTCATGCCGGGCCGCAGCAGTCTGTCGGGATTCGGCACATGAAAGGCGGCTTCGATGGTGCCGGTGGTCTCATCCGCCTCGGCGGCGATATGGGCGATCTTCGCCTCAAACACCCGCCCGGGAAGCGCGGTAACACGGATGTGCGCCTTCGCAGCGTCATGCAATTTGCCCGCCAGATGCTGTGGCACCTGCGCCGTGGCCTCGATGGTGGCGAGATCAATGATTTCGATCAGTTCCTGATCTGGAGAGATGGGCTGCCCCTGCACGATGTTCACTTTCGAAACCATGCCGCTTATCCTCTTCAGCAAAAATGCTCTCAGCGTCAGTTTCGCGCAACAAGCTCGTGAGCACTTCAAGCGGGTCACCCTGGCGCAGGATGAGCTTGCTGCCGCGCTTCTTCAGACTATTGTCCAGCTCGCGCAGACCGTCAAACAGGAAAGCCAAACGTGCTTGCCCTACGAACTCTGATGAGAGAAGGTTTGGGTCAAGGATGAATACCGGCACAACAGAGTCTGCCTGGGGCAGTGCCTCTGTTAGCGCCTGG
>DAORHS010000375.1:0-5129 GCA_035438165.1 Prosthecobacter sp. | reverse complement strand
GGGGTCAGTTTCCAGATTGTTGGTCCGGCCAAACACATAGCCACATCTGAAACAAGGGAGCTGCATGACGGGTGCTTGGTTATTCAGGCTACATTGGGCAAGCGCTATTGCACATTCACAGGTGACGCTTCTGATGCCAATCTTGAAAACATCGCGAACACCACCAAGGACTACTGCGATGACATTCTTCATGCGAGCCACCATGGTAGCATTAATGGGGCGGAAGAAGGCTTCATAAAAAAGGCTAACGCCTTATACACTGTGATCTCAACTGAAGAGGGTGTTTACGACAATGTTCCGCATCCTGATGCACTGAACTTGTATCGCAAACACACTTCCAAGAAAGTGTACCGAACTGACGAAGACGGCAGCTTGAAATGGACTTTCTAGCGACTAAATCTCAACCGAAGAAACATGAACATATCTTGGATTGATCTTGCGTGGGAAGAATTCAAGCTTCTTCAGTCTGTCATTGATCGGCAAATGAGCGTGCGATGGCATATCCGAGGCTCACTACTTGCCCTTCAAGCCGCCTTAACAGTAGCTGTTTTCACAGAGAAGCTGCCCCGCGATTCGTTTTTTTTGGGTTGTGTTGTAGCAACTGCGTTCGCTTGGTTCCTGGAGATGGTAGAAAACTTCGTTATTGCCCAAGCAATCACGAGGCAACGAACTATCGAGGATGCCATAAACGATTCTGGCCTTGACCGACTACCTCCATCTGGATTCCGTCTGCCTGACGTTTGTCACACCCTGGCTCCCACTGCCCATGGTTGGCCGACCGTAAAATATGTAGCGAGTTGCTTTATCAAACCTCGACGATTGCTCGTGCTCACGATCTTCATGGGGCTTCCTGTTATCGTTCGGTTCGTTTTGCATTAAGCGGCGCTGGAGAATGGCGACGACGCCTTGCATCCGCGGATGATCGGGGTAACTGCTGGCGTGCTTCCGCGACTCATGAAACCCTTGTGTTACTTCCTCGGCGCCGTCCTGTTGCTCACAGGCGCGACTGGATGCAAGCGTGCGCCGAGCTATCTGCTGCAAGGCTATGCCGAGGGCGAGTTCGTTTACGTCTCCTCGCCGCTGCCGGGCAGGCTGACGAAGCTGTCGGTGCAGCGGGGCCGGCAGGTGGGCAAAGGCGATGAACTGTTTGCGCTGGAAAGCGTCGCTGAAACGGCGGTGCGCGATGAGGCTGAGCATCGGCTGGCGCAGGCGCAGGCCACACTGGAGGATGCGAAGAAGGGCCGGCGGCCCACGGAGATCGAGTCGCTCAATGCGCAGTTGAAGCAGGCGCAGGAGGCGATGTCGTTTTCGTTGTCGGAACAGGTGCGGCAGGAGATGCTGCGCAAGACCGGAGCTGTTGCGGTGGAAAGCATCGACAAGGCCCGCAGCATGTTCATGCAGGACAAGGAGCGCGTGGCTCAGTTGGAAGCCGACATCAAGACGGCGGAGTTGGGGATGCGCAGCGATGCGGTCAGCGCGTTGGAATTTGAAGTCAAAGCACGCAGTGAGGCACTGGCGAAGGCGGAGTGGGATCTCGCGCAGAAGCAGCAGAAAGCGCCGCAGGCGGGTGCGGTTTACGACACGTTGTATCGCGAGGGCGAGTTCGTCGCCGCAGGCCGGCCGGTCGTCTCGCTGCTGCCGCCCGCGAACATGAAGGTGCGTGTGTTTGTGCCCGAGGACCGGCTTGCGACGTTGCATCCGGGCGATGCGGCCCAAGTGCATGTCGATGGACTTGCGGAAGCGATCACGGGCAAGGTGAGCTTCATTTCGCCCCAGGCGGAGTACACGCCGCCGGTGATCTACAGCCAGGAAAACCGCAGCAAGCTCGTGTTCATGGTCGAGCTGCGCTTTGATGATGCCGACGCGGTCAAACTGCATCCGGGACAGCCGGTGGACGTCGAATTCCCGCGTTGATCATGAACGGCGACCTCGCGATCGACGTGAAAGGCATGACGAAGCGCTTCGGCACGCGCACGGTCGTGAACGGCATCGACCTCCAGGTGCGCTCCGGCGAGATCTACGGCTTCCTCGGTCCGAACGGCAGCGGCAAGACCACCTTCATCCGCATGCTGTGCGGACTGCTGAAAGCGGACGGCGGCAGCGGCACCTGCCTCGGCTTCGATGTGATCCACGAGAGCGAGGCGATCAAGAAACAGGTCGGTTACATGACGCAGCGCTTCAGCTTCTGGGAAGATCTCAGCATTCGCGAAAATCTGGATTTCGTCGCCCGCATGTATGACATCCAAAATCGCGGTGATGTCGTGCAGGAATCGATCCGGCAGCTCGGACTCGCCGGACGCGAACGACAGCTTGCGGGGCAATTGTCGGGCGGCTGGAAGCAACGCCTCGCGCTCGCGGCCTGTTTGATTCATCAGCCGAAGCTGCTGCTGCTCGACGAACCGACCGCAGGCGTCGATCCGAAGGCGCGACGTGATTTTTGGGAGCACATCCATCTGCTCTCCGCGCAGGGGCTGACGTTTCTCATCACCACGCATTACATGGACGAGGCGGAGCGCTGCCACCGGCTGGCCTATCTCTCGTATGGCGATCTGCTCACGCACGGCACCGTCGCGGAGGTGATCGACGGCGCGAAACTCATCACGTGGTCGGTCAGCGGTCCCGGTTTGATTCATCTCGCCGGGCAACTGCGCCCACTGCCGGCGGTGAAGCAGGCCGTGGCCTTCGGCACGACGCTGCATGTCAGCGGTGATGACGCCGCGGCGCTGGAGGCCGCGATCGCGCCGTTTCGCCGCGAGGGTTACGAGTGGAAGCTCGTGCGCTCGGGCCTGGAGGACGTTTTCATCCATCTCATGGACCAGTCGAAGGACAATTTCGCCCCATGAGCCGCCGCTTCTCCATCACCCGCTTCTGCGCGATCATCATCAAGGAGTTCATCCAGATGCGCCGCGACCGCGTGACTTTCGGCATGATGGTGGGCATTCCGCTGCTGCAGCTCACTCTCTTCGGCTACGCGATCAATTCGGATCCCAAACATCTGCCAGCCGCCGTGGTGATGAACGATCACGGCCCGCAGGCCCGCACGCTGCTCGCGGCCATCCAGAACACCGGTTACTTCGTGTTCACCGGCGTGTTGAAAGGCGAGTTGGAGGCCCGCGAGGCGCTGGAGCATGGCGACGTACAGTTCGTCATCACGATTCCGACGGATTTCTCCCGCGATCTCCTGCGCGGTGACAAACCGAAGCTGCTCGTCGAGGCCGACGCCACCGATCCCGCCGCGACGAGCAACGCCATCAACGCGCTGCGCCCGCTGCTCTCCACCGCGCTGCAAAACGACCTCAAAGGCCCGCTTTCCCACCTCGCACCGGTCGATCTGCCGGTGGATGTGCGCATTCACGCGCTCTACAACCCCGAGGCCGTGACGCAGTACAACATCGTGCCCGGCCTCATGGGCGTGGTGCTCACGATGACGATGGTCATGATCACCGCGCTCGCCATCACTCGCGAACGCGAGCGCGGCACGATGGAGAACCTGCTCTCCATGCCCACGCGTCCGTTTGAGGTGCTGCTGGGGAAAATCGTGCCCTACATCCTCGTCGGCTACATCCAGGTCGTGCTCATTCTCATCGCCGCGCACTTCCTGTTTCACGTGCCGATGGTCGGAAACCTCGGCCTGCTGTTCATCCTCGCCTTCGTCTTCATCGCCGCGAACCTCGCCGTCGGCATCACCTTCTCGACGCTCGCGACGAACCAGCTCCAGGCCGTGCAGGGCTCGTTCTTTTTCTTCCTGCCCTCGCTGCTGCTCTCCGGTTTCATGTTCCCGTTTCGCGGCATGCCGGGATGGGCGCAGGCCATCGGCGAGGTCCTGCCGCTCACGCATTTTCTGCGCATCGTCCGCGGCGTGCTGCTCAAAGGCAACACGCTCCCCGACATCGCCCTCCAGCTCTGGCAGATCGCGCTCTTTGCCCTCGTCGCGTTGATCATCGGCGTGAAACGCTACCGGCAGACGCTGGATTGAGGCTAGATCTTCAATTCGTAAAACTTGATCGCATTCGAAGACCACAGCTTGCGCCGCTCGCTGACAGGTCGGGACGAAACGATCTGCTTCAGTGCATCCACCCAGCCGCGCACCGGGCTGCCGAGGAGGCAGACGGGCCAGTCGCCGCCGAAGAAGACGCGGTCGGGACCGATGTCGCCCGTGGGTGGCGAGTCTGCGTATCGGCTTATTCACCTGCCTGCCGGAGGATCTCAGTCACGATGCGGTCTGAAAGCCAGTAGCCGTTGTTGCGAATGGCCTCGATCAAGGGTTTTACCAAGGCGATCAAACCCGTGCGTTTGGCCTCCACCAGAATGCGTCCGGTGCCGACGACTTGCAGGCCATAAACGTCGCGGGCCACGCGTCTGCCGCGTGCCTCGTCCATGAGAAGGGCGGAGGCTGGCTGCCGGAGGGCCAGCTCGATGGCCCTGGATTCGCCGAGGTCGAGCAACGAAGTCAGCAGGGGATCGGGAGAGGTTCCAAGATCGACGACTTGAAGCCAGGAGGCGGCCCGGAAGGCCTTGAGGCCCATCTTGGAAACACCGCCAGCCTGACATTCGGCAGCCACTTCCGCTGCAATGCAGACACTTCCGAAGAGAGATCGGAGCAGACCAAGCTGGTCAATGCCGCCGAGGGCGATCAGCGGACCTGAATTGCAGACGATGACGCTCATGGACGTTGCACAGGCAAAGTGCCGCTGAACTCCGCCGCCAGGTCTTCGTCATCCCAATCCACGCTGGAAACGCCCCACTGGCGGCAGGTGAGCAAGAATTCCACTCGTGACATCCCCGCCAACTGGGCCGCCTGGCCGCTGGAAAGGCGGTGGCGCTCAAACAGCTTCATCGCCGCCGCGATCTTCGTGTCCGCCGCGAACTGTGGCGCGTCCACGCCCATGGCAGCAAGCCAGGAGGGCGGATATTCGAGGGTGATCGTGCTCATGCCACGAAACTAACTTCAAATGGAAGGCGCGCAATGGCGAGCGCCTACACCTTCAGCCCATAAAACCGCATCGCATTGCCTGACCACAGCTTCCGCTGCTCGCTGGCGGGTCGTGAGGACACGATCTGCTTCAGCGCATCGACCCAGCCGCGCACCGGGCTGCCGAGGAGGCAGACGGGCCAGTCGCCGCCGAAGA
>DAORHS010000374.1:0-5140 GCA_035438165.1 Prosthecobacter sp. | reverse complement strand
AGATCGCCTCGCACGAGGAGAAATCGCGCGGACGCTCGGGATTGGCGAAGTAGCTGTTCATCACCACCAGGCTCGCCGAGGTGCCGGTGAGTCCGATGTAGGTGTCGCCGATCCGGGTGATCTTGGTCTTGTTGACGACATGCTGGGCCTTCTGCCGCAGGGAGCCGAGACAACTGAGCGTGTCAGCGCCGATGCAGGCGACGCCGTTCTTCTGGGTGACAACGATGGTGGACATGAGGCGTGATGTGTAGAGGGAGCGAAGGAATCCCGCAACCTGCAAACATCCACATCATGGCAGGATCTGCCCACGTCGAATCTCGGAGCCTCTGAAAATGATCCGGAAACGGAAGACCTTTTTCTTCCGGCAGTGAATCTGGCCGGTCTGCAGGTCAAAACGCTCGGGAATCTCGATGCGGTGCAGATCCGCCGTGGCGTGGTAGCCGCGTTCGGAAAAGATGTCGATAAGCATCGCCAGCGCCTCGGGATCGTGGAAGAGCTTGTCCTCCGTGTTGATGTCCGCACGGCCGGAGATGGCATGGCGGACGACGATGGGCATCATCTTGTCTTGAATGAACGTGACGACCGCCTGCATGAGTTCCGGCTTTTGCACCTTGTAGCCGTCCAGCCGGCGCACAAGGTCCTGACGGGCATGGCGCACGATCTCACTGGCGAGCGGCAGATCACGGAGCTGGTCGAAGGTGCGCGGATCGAGCTCCAGCGAGCTTTGATACTCGAGTTCGCGGATGATGTTGTCCTGCACCAGTTCCAGCGGCGCCTGGGCGTTGATGAAGTGGTAGTGGAAGATCTCCTTGAGGGAGACCAGCGCATCGTACGTCTTCTCTTTGAAGACCTGGTAGCGGTTTCGCGCCAGCTTTGGATCGAAGTCCGTGGCGCGTTCTTCCCAAAGCTCGCCGAGGCCGGAACTGCGCACTTCGGCATTGTGCGCCAGCACCTCCTGGCCGCGTTTGAGCTGGCGTGCGATGCTTTCCGCCTCATCGACAAACAGCACCATGATGTGGAAGATGGGCTGCTTGAAGTGCGCGGCGTCTGGGGTCTCCGAAAAATCACGGCGCAGCCGGATCATCTCGTCGAAGAGCATCTTCAAGCACTCCACCTGCACCTGTGTGCGCGGGAAGCCGTCGAGGATCGCGCCGTTCTGCTGCTCCGGTTCGAGCAGTTTGCGGATGAGGATGCCCACCACTTCGCGATCACCCACCATGCCACCCTGGGACTTCAATTGACGCGCTTCCGGGCTGTCGAGCAGCGCACTCACCACGATCGGCTGCGCCGTGATGCCGCGCACCTCACGGATGAAATCCGTGTTCGTGCCTTTGCCCGCGCCCGGTGCTCCGCCCAGGAGGATCAGCTCCTTCGGGAAACGCAGACGCTCACGCCCGTAGTCGGCTTCGAGCTGCTTCCAGACATGATTGAAGATGAGCTGGGCATCTTTGATCTCCAGATCCGCCGGGGCGGCGGGTTTCGGGGCGGTTTCAGGGGCGGTGGGCTGCATGAGCTGAGAAAGGCTTATCGACTGGCGCAAACGCATGTCAAATGCCTGACATCCTCAAATCAACCCTTCAGTGTCATCAGATACGCGAGTAAATCCGCCACCTGCTGATCCTGCAGCGCATCCAGCAATCCTTCAGGCATCAGGCTGCGGCGGATGAACTTGGTGCTGCGGATGTCGGCTTTGTTGACACGGCGATCGGGAAGACCGGGCTGGCGGATGATGGTGGCGTCTTTGTCTTCGCTGACGAAGAAGGCGTCGATGAGGTCGCCGTTTTTCATTTCGACGCGGTAGATGCGATAGCCGGGCTCCATGGCGGCGTTCGGCGTGAGAATGTTGCGCAGAACGGCCTCCAGTCCCATCGCGCCTGCGCCGCTGAGGTTCGGGCCGATCTGACCACCAGCATTGCCGATCTGGTGGCAGGCGATGCAGAGGGCGCTGAGGACTTTGCCGTTCTGCGCGTTGCCCTTCGGCGCAAGGGCGCTGTACTTGGCGAACTTGGTGTCGAGCGCCTTGGCCTGTTCCTCGGTGAGCAGCGGCGGGGTGTCGATGGTCTTGGCGACGCGGGCTCCTTTGCCGGGCTTGCCCCATTTTGAATCGTAGCGCGTCATGCCTTCGCCGGAGACGAGGATGCGGTCGAAGTTGGCGCGGATTTCCTGCGGCGTGCGTTCACGATTCCAGACGCGGAACTCGGTCATCACGCCTTCGGTGCCGCCCTTGGGTCCGCTCCAGCCGATGCGGCAGTTTTCCCACTTCGCAGGCGCGGGTTTGCTGGCGGTGGCGTCAAGCTCGCCGTTTTGGTAGATGCGGATGATGCCTTTCGCGTCGCGGGTGACGGCGATGTGCGTCCACAGGTCGGGCGTCATCGGTTTGGTGGCAGTGGCAACGTCTCGAAGTTGAGTGCCCGCATAGACGCGGAACTTGGAGCCGAAGAAGTTCATCTCTGGGCCGCCGGGAGCACCGAGAATGTCATCCTGATTGCCGATGTTTGGCGCGAGGCGCACCCAGGTCTCGACGGTGAAGGGACCATCAAGGGTGATCTTTGAATCCGTCCACGCGGTTTCCTGGCCGTCGAACAACAACACCTCGCGGAACACGCCGCCGAGCTGCTGCTGAAGTTTTTCGAGCGCGGGATCATCGCCGAGCACGGTGGCGAGTCGTTCAACGGTGGGGCCGTCGAGATCGGACTGCGGCAGTGTTTTGTCGAGCAAGGCGGTGACGAGGGTTTTTGCGCCGACTTTGTTGCTGGAAACGGTGTTCAGCGCCGCCTTGCGCTGGCCGGGTGTGAGTTCGGGATACAGCGTGAGCAGGCGGGTCGTGGCATCGGGAGCACGGGAAGCGGCGAGAGCTTCGAGCGCGGCGTCGCGGGTGAGGGGATCGGGATCGGACTTGGCGAGCGTGGCGAAGAGTTCGGCTTCGCCGCTGCGGAGGTCGCGGAGGGTTCGCAAGTAATCGGGGCTTTTAGCCCCGTCTCCTGGGGGCAGAATGCCCCCATTACTTTTCAGCATCGCCACGAGATCGCCTTCCAGGTTCGTGAGTTGGAAGCCGCCGATGAGTTGCAGCGCGAGTTGCGGGGACGTGTCCAGCATCGCTTTCGCCGCGTCCGTGAGCAAAGGCGCAATCTTCGCGGCATCGAGCGCGGTGCGCTGGGCGAGCAGCTTCTCGGCGACGCTGGCGCGGGATTTCTCATTCGAGAGCAGCGCCTTCAAGGCATCGCCGACGCCGGGTTCGTTCGGGAACTGGGCGAGGCGGAGGAGTTCCTCGTCATTCGGGGCGCGGTCGAGCTGCGGGAGCAGTTTCGCGACGCGTGAGGCACTCGCCTTCGGCTCCAAGGCGAGCGAGGCGAGCACACGGGCCTCCACAGGCAGTTTCGCGGCGGCTTCGGAATCGAGGAACTTCGCGACGACATCCGGATGACGCTCAAGGAACATGCGGACGAGGAAGCGCTCGAACTCGCGGTCGTAGGCCTCGCGTGCGGGGACTTGGGCGGGGCTGCGGGAGGATTGGGCGGTGGGGCCGTTGGTGAGGCTGGGTTTGGCGAAGGCGATCAGTCTGGAAACGGATTCTACGTCGGAGAGAGCGCGTCCAAGCGCCAGAATCTCGTCCTTGGTGCCGCCATTGCGGTACTCGCGCGTGCTCCAGTGAGACTGACGTTTCAGAAGCTCCGGGTCGCGTTCGGCAAGCGTCTGCCACGCCAGATGCGCTCTGCCGACGGGCTCGCTACCGAGCAGCGCGATGAGTTCATCGGTGCTGAGTTGGGTGAAGTCGGGGATGGGAGCGCGGGCCTCCGAGCCCGCAGCGGGTGGAGCGCTCGGAGAGCGAGCGTTGGATGAAGCGGCGTTGTTCGGAGTGTTTGGAGGCGTTGTCGGTTGGCGGAGTGCTGCGGACTCGGAGGTCCGCGCTCCTTTTGGGAAGACGCGCCAGATGCGTCCCCGTGTCTTGTCGCGATCAGGATGCGCACGCGGCACCTCGTTGTGGGAGATGATCTTGTTGTACCAATCGACGATGTAGATGCAGCCGTCGGGGCCGTTGGTCATGGCGACGGGGCGGAAGAAGGGATCGTCGCAGGTGAGGAGGTCGGCGGCTTGTTCGAGCTTCCAATAGGGGCCGTCGCGATGCATGGCGATGGTTTGGATCTTGGAGATGATGGGATTGGCGACGGCCATCGAGTGGGTGGGCGGAGCAGAGTTGCCCGGTTGCGCCGCAACCGGTGTCTTTGAGTTCTCCAGTTGCGAAGCAACTGGGCTACTTTTCAGCGGGCCGGACTCGATCAACGCGAGACCGCTCAAGCCGGTGCCGCCCATGCGGAACTCGGCGGCGGGCGGGAACTCGGGCTGGTAGCTCTTTTTCAACGCGGCCATGCCGCCGGGGTAGTAGGCGTATTCGTGGAAGGGCATGACGGGGTAGCCGTAGTCGTTGGCTTCCTGGATGAAGGTCTCGCCTTCGCCGGTCATGACGAGGCCCCAGATGTTGTTCGGGCCGGTGCTGGTGACTTCGAATTCGCTGCCGTCGGGGCGCATGCGGGCCATGCTGCATTTGGGCCAGTCGATGGCTTCGTCGCTGCCGGGGCGCGTGACTTTGCTGTTGTTGAAAAGGCCCTGCGCCATCCAGATCCAGCCGCCGGGAGCACGCGTGAACTGATGCGGAAAGAGATGCGAGTCCTGCACGCCGAAGCCGGTGAGGATGACCTCGCGCTTGTCCGACTTGCCATCGCCATCGGTGTCCTTGAGCAGGAGCAGATCGTGGCCGTGCAGCGCGTAGCAGGAGTCGCCCGCGCCCCACGGCAGAATGCCGAGCGGGATGGCGAGGCCGTCGGCGAAGACGGTCGGGTTGGTGAGTCCACCCGCGGGAATCGGCGCATTCACCGACTCCCGCGGATAGACGAGCACCTTGTCTTTGCCCTTGCCCGCATACACCGCCTCGGCGGCGGCGGGGTTTTCATTCGCATCGACGGGATACTCCAGCGCGGTCTGCGTCCACATTCGCCCTCGCTGATCAAAATAGACGCTGATGAACTTGCCTATGCCGTCGCTCTCTTTGACAACGAGTTCGATCTCGTAGCCATCGGCGACGTGAAACTTCTTCAACTGCTCCTCGGCGGTCAAGGCGGTGCCCTGGACGTTGTTGTAAGAG
>DAORHS010000373.1:0-5141 GCA_035438165.1 Prosthecobacter sp. | reverse complement strand
CTGCGCACTGTGGCCCACGCTCCAGCCTTCGGCCGAGGTGGCGCTGAAATTGCCGGGAGGATTGACGACCATGTCGGCGCGTCCTTCGCTGATCCCGGCGTCGATCGAGGCCACCCACCAGTAGGTTGTGTCTGCGTCCAGCACCACTGTTGAGGACGGAGCATAGGAGTTGCCCAAGCCTTGCTCAGGCATCGTGTTGCCCGTGAGCGTGGCCAGCAGCTCGCCGGGCGTCCCGTCACCATTGGCATACAGCGCCATGCTGAAACCACCACCGGAGGCGCTCGAGATAAACGGCGTGATGCTCCCCAGCACGTAGGACTCGCTGCCGGTCGTGAAGGACTGGGCCTGGACACTATGCATGCCCTCCTCCCCAAACATGCCTGGATAGTTCCCCGGTCCCATCGTTCCAGGCGAGTCCGGCGAGAGATCCGTGTTGGACAGCACGGTGGCCGCAGCGGCCACAGGCGGCAGCAGGCTGGGCATCAATCCGATGAGGCAGAGCAAAAGCGGGAGCTTGGTTGCAATATTCATATCGACTACAATGAACAGGCAGGTGTCTCACTGCACATCTAAGGCATCCCTCATTTGCGCCCCCGCCCTCACCGGTTGGGCATTGGTCTGCGCCACCGCATTAAAACGGCTCGCCAAAGGGCTCTGCTCGAACGTATTCGTTCATGCGAGATCACTCGCTGCCACCCAGCCGGTCAACGGGCGAACGGCATCTGTTGACCCGCCAACCCTTCGCCCCCATTTTGAACGCCATGTCAGCCATCCACGTGACCTCTTCGCCCGGCACTTCGGACCCGGCCCCCGAGTCCATGCGCTTCCCCACCGTGCGCGAGTGGAAGGCCATCGTGGCCGAATTCCAGCAGTCCTCCACCAGACGTGCCGTCTGGCAGTTGGTGAACACCCTCGTTCCCTATGTCGCGCTCTGGGTGCTCATGTACCACTTCATGAGCGTTTCGTGGTGGATCGTCGCCCCGCTCGCCGTGCTCGCCGGAGCCCTCCTCGTCCGTGTCTTCATCATCTTTCATGACTGCGGCCACGGTTCCTTCTTCTCCTCCCGTCTGGCCAACGACATCACCGGCTTCATCACCGGCATCCTCACCTTCACCCCCTACTACCAGTGGCGCTGGGAGCACTCGCTCCACCACGCCACCACCGGCGACCTCGACCGTCGTGGCATCGGCGACGTCTGGACCATGACCGTGCAGGAGTACCTCGAATCCTCACGCTGGAAACGCTTCGCCTACAAGCTCGCACGCAATCCCATCATCCTCTTCGTCATCGCCCCCTTCGTCCTCTTCGTCATCCTTCAGCGCATCCCCAACAGCCGTGCCGACACCCGCGAGCGCCGCTCGGTCTGGTACATGAACCTCGCCCTCCTTGGCATGATCGCCGCCCTCTCCTGGGTCTTCGGGCTGGGCACCTACCTCATCCTCCAGACCATCATCACCAGCGTCGCCGGTGTCTTTGGCGTGTGGCTCTTCTACATCCAGCATCAGTTTGAAGACGCCTACTGGGAGCGCCACGAAGACTGGGACTACACCGCCGCCGCGCTGCAGGGCTCCTCCTTCTACAAGCTGCCCCGCATTCTCCAGTGGTTCTCCGGCAACATCGGCTTCCACCACATCCATCACCTCAGTTCGCGCATTCCGAACTACAACCTCGAGCGCTGCCACCATTCCCACCCCATCTTCCAGCAGGTCAAACCGATCACCATCCGCACCAGCCTCAAGTCTCTGGCCTTCCGCCTGTGGGACGAGCAGCTCAACAAGCTCGTCGGCTACCGCCGCATGCGCGAAGTGCGCCGGCAACAGGCTGCCGCCAAAGCCGCGCAGGACAAAAAAATCGCCGTGCAAAACTTCGAGAACGAAGGCGGCCATGTTATCACGCCCGAAAAGGCGTCCAGGTAGGGCGCATGGTCCTCCATGCGCCGTTCTGCCGAAGGCGGATGAGAGATCATCCGTCCACCGGCCACCGCTCACCGTTTGATCCCCGCCGTCTTCATCCTCCTGAAAAACACCCCGGAACCACCGGGCTGCTTCTCATCGGTGTCATAGTAGATCGTGCCCAGTGTCTCGGCGTCGATCTCCACCGTGCGCGGGCAGGCTCGTCCGCCGATGGGGCGGCCGGGGTTGTAAAACTCCACGGGATGCTCCATGTCCCAGGTCTGCCCGTCATCGCGCGAGACGATGAAGTTGATGATGTCACCACCGACGCCCGGACCGACGATTTGCGAAGCCAGCAGCCAGCCGTTGTTCAGGCCCATCATCTCATGCCGCCAGCCTTGCGTGAAGACATCCGGGAAGGACTTGATCGGCTGCCAGGTCTTGCCGCCATCGATGGAGCGCTGCCCCTTGCCGCTGATGAGCGTCCCCGCAGGCGTGCGCACGAAGGGCACGAGGCCGTGGCTCGTCCCGTCGCCAAAGGCAGTCTCCTTTCCGGTCTGCGGATCATAGACCACGGTGCGGTCCGCCAGCGACAGCAGCCAGGCGGTCGGCGACAACTCGACGATGGGATGGCGGATGACGCTGTGAATCTTCGGGTCGGCATTCTTCGCCAGATTCACCGGCGTGCTCCACGTCAGGCCATCGTCACTGCTCAGCGAGTAGGCGACATGGCGCGATTTGACCTTCTCCTCCGGCGCAAACCACACATTCCAGCAGTGCAGCAGCCGTCCGTCGGCCAACGTGGTGAGCGACCCTGGGTAGATCGCAGCCTGGTCCGTCGGCGGGAACAGCGTCGGCGGCGACCACGTCCAGCCGCCGTCCGTCGAGCGCGTGATGAGATGCGGCATGAACTCCTTCTTGCAGAACGTGGCCACCAGCGTGCCCTTCATGCTGCGGCACAGCGCCGGATGAATGTGCCCGCTCACGCCTGATTCGATGCGGACGGGAGCAGAGAGTTGTGACTCCTGACAGATCCCAGAAGAGCCGAGCAGGGCAGCGACAAGCCATGCGAAGGTGCCGACTTGATTTATCTTGAAGATCATTCCTTTACTTCAGCCTCCTGAAGATCTTTGAGGGTTTTGCCATCTTTGGTTTTCCAATCCACGCGGCCGTTGGCGGCGCGGCCTTGGACAACACCGGCAGCAGTGGACGGCGATGGAAACACATAGTCCTGGGCAAAGGCGTAGCCGTCACCCGCCGGCTTTAAGACTCCGTTGTTGATCAATGCCGTGCGCAGTTCCTTTAAATACGCATGGCAGGATGGAACCTCCCCCTTCACAGCGCCGCTGCCAGTTCGAACCACAAAGCCATCATGCGTTTCCATCCCCTCAGCTTTGATGCCTTTGCTGTTAATGTAGAGAAGCTTGGCGCTCTTTTGCGCGGGAGCAGCAATCGTGAACACACTCATGCCGAGCACTGGAAAACACAGCATCATCTCGGAAAGAAAACCTTCGGCATCCGCTGCGTCCGCTTCAGAAAGCGATGGTAAAGCCGGAACATTCCCATTGTCCAAGACACAGCGCTTGGCGTTAGCGGCGAGGGAAACAAGACGTGACTCGATGAATTGCACATGCGCCTTGTTGAGGTTCTCGTCCTTGCTTGTGAAGGCGATGCAACTCGTCCAGAAATCCTTCTTGGCGGCATGCTGGTCCAAACGTGGCTTGATCGGATCGCCTTCGCCGACATAGACGCGAGGCAACCCAGACTCCTCAGGCGGCCCAACAAGAACATAGACGCCAGTGCGTGAGAGCTCCCGGCGAGTTTTCGCCTCTCCCATGAGCGATCGGGGAATAACTATTCCTGCTCCGCTCCAATTGGACTTCTCAATGGTTCGCAAACCGTCGGGGTCGCCGCCGGGGAGGAATATCTTGATAGAGTATGGTTTGTTCATGAGAAAATTGAAACAGGGGTCGTTGCATCCACGAATGCCAAGCTGGTGTTGGAATGCCCTACAGTCCATGCGGTGATTTGTTTGCCCAAGCAAGGAGGGATGTTTTATCAAGGATTGCTGGACGCTGAGAGATCGATTCGTGATGCTGGAGGTCACAACCTACAAACTTCCGTGCCGCTGCTCGCGGCAGCGCTTGAGGCTGCACATGCTCCTTAGTTTTATCCTCTTCTGTGTATCCCACACAAGATACAGCGGACAGGTGGCGTGGATTTGCACGCCGGGCCAGCCGGTGCCGTGCATGACCGGCCCTCGTCCCCGGTCCCGGGAGAAGAAGCCGTCGGTTTCGTGGATGACGCCTCCGGCAAAGCGGGTCATTGAACTGTTCAAGCGGCTTCCTGGGCCTTTCAGGCACTGAAACCGGCGGATTTTGGGCAAATGACTGATTTTCAGCCGGTTGCGTGCGAACCACGGCTGGAAGTGCCCGCACTTCCGGCAGAACCACGCGTTCTTCCGGCGGAACCACACGCACTTCCTGCGGAACCACACGCACTTCCGGCGGAACCACGCGCTCTTCCTGCAGAACCACGCGCACTTCCGGAAGAATCATGCGTTCTTCCGGCGGAACCATGCGCGCTTCCGGCGGAATCACACGGGCTCTGATCGCGGGTGCTGGGGCGATCGGGCATGTGAGACAGGCAGCCTGCCTGTGTACTCCGAAACCACCGGCCAGCCCGCCTGCAACGCTGCGCGAAGCGTTGCGGGCAGGCAGGCAGGCAGCCGGTGTCACGCGCCGCCGCCGGCAGCGATGGTTGAATACCGAGCATTTTCCCGTTCATTGACCGATGTCTTCCTCCTCCCGCGTCCGCTACCGTGTGGTCGGCTTCATGCTGGCGCTCGGGGCCGTCACCTACCTCGACCGCGCGTGCATCGCCACGCTGGCACCGGACATCCGGCGCGATCTCGGGCTGAGCAAGGATGAGATGAGCTGGATCTACAGCGCCTTCGCCATCGCTTACGCGGCGTTTGAGATTCCCACGGCGTGGTGGGCGGACCGCATGGGCACGCGCCGGGTGCTCACGCGCATTGTGGCGTGGTGGTCCGTGTTTACGATGGCCACCGCCGCCGCCTGGAATTTCTCGTCGATGCTGGTCATCCGCTTTCTGTTTGGCGCCGGTGAGGCCGGCGCGTGGCCGAACATGGCGCGGACTTTCTCACGCTGGATCCCCCGATCCGAACGCGGCACGATCCAGGGCGTCTTCTTTGCCGCCGCGCATGTCACGGGCGGGCTGACGCCGCTG
>DAORHS010000372.1:0-5152 GCA_035438165.1 Prosthecobacter sp. | reverse complement strand
CGGCCCTTACCTGGGTCTGCTCGGAACGGTCATCGGGGTGATGATCACCTTCGCCGTCATCGCCAAATCCGGCGAGGTCGAGGTGAACTCCATCGCCCCGGGCATCGCCGGCGCCCTGCTCGCCACGGTGGCCGGCCTCGCCGTCGCCATCCCGGCGCTGTTCCTCCACAGCTACCTCAGCTCACGCATCAAGGACGTCGTCTCCAACATGGAGACCTTCATCGACGAGTTCGTCACCAAGATGGCCGAACACTACAAGGAATAACCGCACCGCCATGGACGCCGACAACAAATCCTACGATGACATCAACGTCACGCCGATGGTGGACCTCTACCTCGTGCTGCTGCTGATCTTCATCATCATGACGACCGCGGGCGTTCAGGGCGTGAAGGTCAATCTTCCCCGCGGCGGCCCCTCCACCTCGAAGCCGATCGAAGGGCCAAAGATGCAGGCCATCACGGTGGACAACCAGGGCAACATCAAGCTCAACGCCACCGCAGTGACGCTCGAGGAGCTCTCCACCAGGCTCGAAGCCATCAAGGCCTCCATGCCCGACGTGCCCGTCGTCATCCGCGGCGACAGCGCCACTCAGTATCAGACCATCATGGATGTGCTCACCGCCGTCGGCCGCGTCGGCATCACCCAGGTCGGCCTCGCCACACAGGCGAAAAAATAACCCCTCCCCACGTCATGAAACCCACCGACATCGAAGACGACGACGAGCCAGGCTTTTTCAAGCGCAACCTCGTCATGATCATCCTCGGCGGCCTCGTGCTCGCTGGTGGCGGCTACTTCGCGGCCAACTACAAGCCGTCGAAATCCTCTCCCAAGAAGAAGCTCGACATGGTCATGGTGATGCCGGTCATCCCTCCACCGCCGCCGCCACCTCCTCCCCCGCCCAAGCAGGAAGAGCCTCCACCGCCGGAGAAGGAGGAAGAGATGATCGCTCAGGAAGAAGTGAAACCTGAGGATGAAAAGCCCGACGACACACCGGCGGACAAGCCCGCCGACGAACCGCTCGGCACCGCCATCGGTGGCGGTGATGGCAGCGGCCTCGGACTTGGCGGTGGCGGCGGCGGCCGTGGCATGATCGGTGGTGGTGGCAAAGGCGGCAGCCGCTGGGGCTGGTATGCGGGCCAGGTGCAGAACCGTCTCGCGGACGCCCTGCGTCAACATCCGCTCACCAAACGCGCTGGTTTTACCAACATCATCAAAATCTGGTCGGACACCACCGGACGCATCACCCGCGTGAAGCTCTCCGGCAGCACGGGTGACAGCAAGGTCGATGCCGCCATCGAAAACGAAATCTTCAACGGCCTCGTCCTCACGGAACCACCGCCGGATGACATGCCCATGCCCATCAACCTCCGACTCACCGCACGCAAAGCGAACTGAAGCCACTCCCCTGCTCCATGCTCACACAACAACAAGTCTGGCGACGAACGTACGCCTGTTTGACCGCCACTCTCCTCTCCGCATTTCAGCCATCCTTGGTGCGCGCCCAGGAACCGGATCTGCCCGCCCCCCTGCTGGCTGAAAACGCCGCGCCCGCATCCGCTGGAACTCCGCCTGCCGGCACCTCTGAATCAGCCAGCAGTCCGGCTCCCATCCCGGTCGATCCCGCCGCAGCAGCGCCCGTGCTGCCAGATCCGAATGCCGCCGCGCCTCAGCCCATTCTCGCCACACCGTCCCAGAACGTGACGTTGAACCTGATCAACCGCCTCGTGCAAAAAGGCATTCTCAGTCAGGCCGAAGCCGCCGATTTGATCAAAGGGGCGGAGGAAGATGCCGCGTTTGCCAAAGCGCAGGCCCAGGCCCTCGCGGAGACCCAGGCCGCCGTGATTGCACAAAATGCCATGCCCCCTGTGGAGCCGGATCCAGACGAAGTTCGCGTCACCTACATTCCTGAATCCGTCAAAGCGCAGATTCGCGACCAGTTGCGTGCGGAAGTCTTCGCCCAGGCACGTGAGCAAAAATGGGCCTCGCCCAATACCATGGTCGAGTGGACCCAGCGCACCGGCCTCTCCGGGGATGTGCGCATGCGCTATGACAGTTTCATGTTCGCCGATGACAACAATAACACCGGTGTCTTCCCCAACTTCAACTCCATCAACACTGGCGCACCTTTCGATGTCGCCGGCGCGGTGTTCTCGCCGCAGTTGAACGTGGACCAGGACCGTGAGCGCACCCGGTTGCGCATGCGCCTGGCTTTCGACATTGATCTGGAAGACGGCTTCACCGCCGGCATCCGCATGGCCACCGGCGGCAACAATGCACCCGTCTCGACCAATCAGACCCTGGGCAGCACCAGCAGCGGCAATTCTGGTCAGGGCGGCAACTTCTCGAAGTATGAAATATGGTTGGACCGTGCCTTCATCCGCTACGAGGCGCAGCCGCTGGAGCATGCCAAGCTCAGCATACTGCTCGGTCGTTTTGACAATCCCTTCATGACCACCAGCCAAATCATGTGGGATGAGGACGTGGCGCTCGACGGCATTGCCTTCAAGGTCGTCAGTCCCTGGCAGCCGGGCCTCAAGACCTTCCTCACCGGCGGGGCCTTCCCTGTTTTCACCAGTTACTTCAATTACCCATCGAACAGCCCCAGCAAGTACTCCAGCTATAACAAGTACCTGCTCGCCGCGCAGTTTGGCGTGGAGTTCAAGCTGACCGACGACATCGAACTCAAAACCAGCCTGGCCTACTACGACTGGAAGAACATCGAAGGCCAGTTGTCCTCGCCGTTTGTGCCGCTCAATGCCACCGATGCGGGTGACACGGACAACAGCCGGCCATCGTTTGCGCAGAAGGGCAACACCTATCGGCCGATCCGCAACATCACACCCACCGCGCTCAACGGCTTCGGCACCACCAACCAGTTCCAATACTTCGGTCTCGCAACACCATTTCGTCAGATCGCCTGGTCCGGGCGGCTGGACTTCAATCACTACGAGCCGGTGCAGATCTCCCTGGTGGGTGATTACATCAAAAATCTCGCCTTCAAGCAGGACGAGATCAATGCCGTGGCCGTCAACAACCGCACCGGCGGCGGCGGCGGCGCGTTCGACGGCGGGGACACCGCCTGGTACATGGGCGTGAACTTCGGGAAAGCGATCCCTGCCTTCAGCAAGCGCGGCGACTGGGCCGTGGGCATCGGCTACCGCCATGTCGAGTCCGACGCGGTTATCGACGGCTTCACCGACTCCGTCTTCGGCGGTGGCGGCACCAACATGGAGGGCTACAGCCTCAACGCCGCCATGGCCTTCTCCAAACGCACCTGGCTGCGCATGGCCTACATGAGCGCCACCCAGATCGCCGGTCCCAAGCTTCAGACCGATGTCTTCCTCATCGACTTCGCCGCCAAATTTTAACCATGAAATCCATCATCATCCTGTTTCTTTCTCTCGGTGCCGTGTCCACCTTTGCCGCCGAGGAGGTCGATCCCGCCATGGCCGTGCTCAAACGTATGCGCGACCAGTTGCGCAACGTCATGATCCAGCAGCAGAAGACCGAGGCCGAACGCGCCACGCTTCAAGCCGCCAACGTGGACCTGGAAGACAAGCTCAAGACCCTCGACATCAAGTTCAAAGCCCTCGCCAAGGAAAGCAACGCCGAAAAGGACATCGCGAACAAAACCATAGCCGATCTCAAGGCCAGGGTGATGGAACAGGAACGCGAGCAGGCGCGTCTGCAGGAGGCGCTGGCCAACTGGAAAAAGGGCCACCAGGAGGTCACCGCGACCGCCAAGAAAATCGAAGCGCAACGCGCCGAACTGGCCGCCCGCGTCATTCTGCTCGACCGCACCGTCGCCGAACAGCGTCGGCGGAACGACGAGCTGTTTAAGATCGGCAACGAAGTCCTCTCCAAGTACGAGGGTTTTGGTCTCGGCACCGCCATCGCCGCACGTGAACCCTTCACCCGCAACATGCGCGTGAAGCTCGAAACACTCGTTCAAGATTACTCGGACAAGCTCGTGGACAACAAGATCAATCCGGACGCGGCACCCGCTTCCTCCGCCAAGCCCACAACGAAAGCTGATGCGGCGCAGGTCCAGAAACCTGTGACGCAAACCTCGACGTCCGGCACCAAACGTTGACATGAAACTGCCGCCCACCAGCCTTCCCGCCGCCCTCCTGCTTTGCTGCAGTCTCCACGGAACATGGCTGTCTGCGCAGGATCATGACAACGTCATCGGCAGCATCGGCGACATCGAACTGCATGAGAGTGACGTGCTGGACTCGCTTGGCAGCCTGGGCAGCGTGGACAAGGAGGCGCTGGCCAGTGATCCTGCCTCGCTCAACAAGCTGGTGCATTCCATGCTGGTGCAGCGCATCGTGCTGCAGGAGGCGCTGGCAAAAAAATGGGATGAGGAGCCGTCCGTGCAGCCGCTGCTGCGCAACACGCGTGAGGCTGCGATCACGGACAGCTATTTGAAGTCACTCAGCCGTCCGCCGGAGTCTTACCCGGATGAAACCGAGCTGCGGGCCGCCTATGCGGCGAACCGCGAGGCTTTGACCGTGCCACGTTCGTACCGGCTCGCGCAGATCTTCATTGCTGATCAAAATGGCGCGGCAAAGAAGCTCGAATCCGTGCAGCAGCGCTTGAAGGCCAACCCGAACAGTTTTGCCCAATTAGCACGAGAAACGAGCGAGGAACAAGACAGCGCCTCGCGCGATGGCGAAATCGGCTGGCTCAAGGAATCGCAGATCCAGCCCGAAATTCTCGCGCAACTGCCGCAACTGAAGTTGAACGTCATTTCCACGCCGGTGCGGCTCAAGGATGGCTGGCACATTCTCAAAGTGCTGGACGCCCGCGAGCCCTTCACCCCGATCTTCGACCAGGTGCGGGTGCAACTGGCGCAGCGTCTGCGCGCGGAGAAGACCCGCGCGAACATGCAGTCCTATATGACGGAACTGTTACACAAACACCCTGTGGCCATCAACGAGGTCGCGTTGTCCAAGCTGCTGCGCAGCGCTCCGTCTGGGAGCGCACCAGTGAAACCTTGATCATCCCCCATGAAGCCTTCCACACGTCGTTCCTGCTCCCGTCGATTCTCCACTGCGCATGTGCTGCTGGTGCATGCGCAGATCGTGTTGCTGCTGCTGACTCCCTGCACCCAGGCGGGTGACATTTTGCGAGGCGGTGCCGCCCCAG